>CAZPBT010000074.1:0-12660 GCA_964584555.1 uncultured Chitinophagales bacterium | reverse complement strand
ATCTGCCAAGGACAAAGTGTAACCATCGGCAATCAAACATTTACGACAAGTGGCAATTACAATGTGCATTTGCAAACCTCGCAAGGCTGCGATAGTTCGGTGTATTTGTCGTTAACCGTACAACCTTTATTGACAACCAATCCGGTATTATCTATCAGAAATGATTCATTGGTAACTGATTTTGTTGGATATTCAGTATACAAATGGTATCTGAATGGAGTATTTCAGACTACTACTGCTATTCCTGCTTTTAAACCTACATCGTCAGGAAACTGGCAAGTTTTTGTGACGGTGGGTGAATGTGTATATCAAAGTAATGTATTTGCATTAACCGGGATTAAATCCAAACACTTGGAAGCAGATATTCGCTTTTTCCCAAATCCGAACAATGGCCTCTTCTCCATACAAGCAAATATCACTAAGGCTGAAGTTTTTGAGATAATTGTTTTCAATGTAGCAGGAGAGTGGATGCATGCAGAGGCCTGGTCAGTACATACGGGATTAAATGAGAAAAAAATAGATATATCCCAATTGGCAAAAGGAGCTTATTTTATTCGTATTCAGACCGAAGATGGTACACTCACAAAAAATATTATTATCCAGTAAAAACAAAAAAGAATTGTTATGAAAATGCTAGTAAAAATTTTAATCCGAATTGCAGTAGTCATTTGTTTGGTTTATCTGTTGCCTAGAATTTATTCTGGTTTTGATGTGCAAGCCAATACATGGCTGGATGCCGTAAAAGTTGCAGTAGTCCTGAGCTTGTTAAATACTTTTGTAAAGCCCGTTTTAAAGTTCTTTTCATTGCCTATTACCTGCCTTACCATGGGCTTGTTTTCGTTAGTGATTAGTGCGGCAATCGTGAAAATTGCAGATGCATTACTTTCAGGATTTACAGTGGGTGGACCTTGGAATGGCTGGTTGACTGCTTTAGTCTTTTCCGTTGCCTTTTCATTTTTTAGTTCTCTTATTGAAAATTTTATCATTGACGACAAAGGTTAGAAATGGCCAAAACATGGTGTGAGAAATTTTATAATGGCAAACAGCCATTTGTGGAGGTATTGGATAAAAAATATGCTGATATGCAAGTCGGGGAAAAGATGTTTGTGGCGAATCCGGAAATAATTGACGAATATATCAGGCAGATTCCGAGTGGAAAACAAGTATCTGTCAAAACGATGCGTAAAGATATTGCACTGGATTATGGGGCAGATAATATGTGTCCGCTCACAGCTGGTATTTTTTTGAGAATAGTGGCAGAGAAAGCACATGAAGAATATATGCAAGGCAAGAAAAGAATTACACCATTTTGGCGCGTGATAGATTTGAAAATGCCATTAGTGAATAAGCTTACATTCGACAAGGAATTTATTGCCAATAAAAGGAGAGAAGAAGGGATAAATTAATTAACCTGCTGTTTATTCACCAGCAAATACATCACGGCCATGCGTATGGCAACGCCGTTTTCTACTTGCTCTAAGATGATGGAATGCGGACTGTCTGCCACATCACTGCTTAGTTCCACGCCACGATTGATAGGCCCGGGATGCATAATTACAATTTCTTTTTGCAGTTTGTTTAGTCGCTCTTTATTAATACCGTAATACTGTGCATATTCGCGCAAAGACGGAAAGTATTTGGTATTTTGCCGTTCTAGCTGAATCCGCAATACATTGGCAACATCACACCATTGCAATACTTCATCTACCTGATAAGAAACATTTACGCCCAGTGATTGTATATGCTTCGGAATTAAAGTAGGCGGACCGCAGAGCATAACTTCAGCGCCTAATTTTTTCAGACAAAAAATATTGGACAAGGCCACGCGTGAATGCATGATATCGCCGATTATGGCGATTTTTTTGCCATGTAAATTCCCCACTTTTTCCTGCATGGAATAGGCATCCAATAATGCTTGTGTGGGATGCTCGTGAGTGCCGTCTCCAGCATTTACAATGTGCGCATCTATACGGTCGGCTAAGTATTTTGCTGCCCCAGGGCTTTGATGTCGCATTACAATCATATCCACTTTCATAGATAAAATATTATTGACCGTGTCGAGCAAGGTTTCCCCTTTTTTTACAGAAGAAGAAGATGCGGTAAAATTTATTGTGTCTGCACTTAATCGTTTTTGAGCCAGCTCGAATGAAATGCGCGTCCGTGTAGAGTTTTCAAAAAATAAATTGGCAATCGTAATGTCGCGGAGCGTAGGTACTTTTTTGATGGGACGGTTGATGATATCTTTAAATTCGATGGCAGTAGTCAAAATCAAATCTATATCTTCTTTAGTAAGATGCTCTATGCCGATTAAATTTTTTGAGCTTAACTGACTCATGTATTATTCATTTATAAAAATCACTTTATTGTCTGCATTCGTACTGTCCCATATTACTTCTACGTTGATGTGCTCGATAGTATCCACCGTTTTGCCGATAAAATCTGCCTGTATCGGCAATTCGCGGTTAAATCTTCGGTCTATCAGCACCATGAGTTCCACTTTTTCCGGTCTGCCAAATGTTAGCATGGCATCCATGGCAGCACGTATCGTTCTTCCGGTGTATAAAACATCATCAATAAGTAATACAGTTTTGTTTTCGAGTAAAAAATCAATTTCGGTTACTTTTGCATTCAGGTTTTTACCTCGTCTGAAATCATCACGGTGAAAGGTTGTGTCTATCTTGCCGAATGGAATTTTGAGTTTGCTTAATTGCTCAATATTATGATGTATTTTTTCAGCAAAGAGTGTTCCTCGGGGCTGCACGCCAATAATAACAGTATTGCTTAAATCAAGCGATTCAATCACCTGACGACTTAGTCGTTCTATGATTAATTGAATTTGTCGGTGTTGAAGCAATATTTCGCTCGACATATTTACAAAGGTAGTGAATTATTAGAAATTGACAACCTCGTAGGTTGGCGAAGCCAACCTACGAGGTTGAATATAGAAATAAAATTTTTCAATCAGCTGAATATAAAGGAGTTATACTTTTGACCTACGAGGTGGACTTAAGCAACCTACGAGGTGTGCTAATAACTAATTGTAATAACGGATGTATCTGCGAGTCTTACGACCAACCATTTTTTTAATTTTTCTTTGTCAGTTTCACTTATGGGTGGCTTAGCATGGTATAAAAATATAGTTTGAACGTTCGATGTATCGTCTGATGTTATACTATGCTTTGCCAGTGATAAACTCCGGATTGATGGGAATAAAGTTTTTGTTTCAGCATAAATTGCGTTGTTGTCAAACTTGTACTTTGCAAGATCCAGTTTCAGTACTTCAATTTCTTTGTCTTTTGCTTTCAATACGTTTTCAGATTTATCAACTTCATTCAAAATGTCATTTCGTAGTGCATCTAAGTTATCGGTATTTTGCTTTATTATCAGTTTGGTTTTTGCTAATCCGAATTTAGATAAATCCGAATTAAATGATTTTATTTCTTCTTCATTAAATGTTTTGTTTAAAAATGCCAGTTCTATACTGCTGGATAAGGTAGCGTAGTTTGTTTTCTTGTAGATGATTGTATAGCCCTTACTAATGAATTCTTTTTCGATAAAATTTTCAGCGTTTTGTTTAAACTTTTGTTGATTATACAAAGAAAATGCAAAATATGCGCTTGGTAATAGCATTGCAATAATTACAGCCGTGATAATATATTTAATTCTTTTTTGCCGCTCCGGATCCACTTCTTCCTTTACCGGATATTTAAGGTATTTTACACCGAGATAGGTCGCTATACAGATAAAAACGCAATTGATGGAATATAGAAAAAATGCACCAAGGAAATACATAATATTGCCTGTGGCAATGCCATACCCTGCCGTACACAATGGGGGCA
This sequence comes from uncultured Chitinophagales bacterium, assembly GCA_964584555.1. Classification (GTDB taxonomy): domain Bacteria; phylum Bacteroidota; class Bacteroidia; order Chitinophagales; family JADIYW01; genus JADJSS01. The sequence goes on along the minus strand of CAZPBT010000074.1, from coordinate 8,821 downwards.
TGAGAGCTGTAGCAATAGCCACGCCTGCAATAGGTGTACCTTTTTCAACGCGAGATATAGTAATGACACCAGCAAGTCCGCCAAAAAAAGCAATACCTACGTCAAAGATAGTCGGAGAGGTTCTTGCTAACATTTCTGATTGCACTTCTTTAAATGGACTTAACAAGAAATATATGACGGAAACTATCAGTCCTATAATAGTTGCATAAAGTAAGTTGGTTAGCGATGTCTTTAATAAATCAAAATCGAAAATGGCAAGAGCAAATCCTGAACCTACTATAGGGCCCATAAGTGGAGATATCAGCATTGCACCAATAATTACTGCAGTAGAATTCACGTTTAACCCGATTGATGCAACGAGAATAGCACATGCTAAAATCCATAAATTATAACCTTTAAAAAAGATGTTTTTTTTAACATCATTCAAGGTCTTTATTTTGCTCTCTTCGCCCTTTTGTAAATCAAATAATGATGTAATCTTGTTGAACATATTACTTTTATTAATTTTGTTGGTTGCGAGTTTTTTTGTGTAAATCTTAAACTATATGATTTTCAAATGCAATTAACTGACCCGGTTAAAATATTTTGAAAACTGCATCATCGCAGCTATGTTGCTCACTTTTATTTGTCCGCCCATAAATGCCATGGTAGGGTCTAGTTTCCCCAATTCAATATCGGCATAAACAGTGTCGCTGGCAGTAACCACACAATCGGGAGTGCCTTCAAAGCTATCGCCAACCACAGCATTTCCATTTTCTATTTTTACTGTAAATTGTCCACCGTTTTCTCCTGAAATATCAAAATGAAATACCGTTGAATAATTAGCCGCTTTATCTTGTTTAATGCGCAATGGAATGGAATGAATAATATCTTTAGCCGTTTGCGGATGCCCCCAAGATTTTTCTTTGTTTTCAGTCGTTGTATTTGTTAATTCATTGGTTTCATTATATACCTTTTTGTAACGCACATCGTCAATAATAATCTTCGATAAGATTTCGCGCATAATTTGTGTAGTGCCACCAACGATAGTACCCACCCTCGCATCGCGGTAAGCTCTTGCAATAGGAAAATCTTCCATATAGCCATAGCCGCCAAACATCTGTAAGCACTTGTCAACGATTTTGTTGCCGAGCTCAGTCATGTACAACTTTACCATTGTACATTCTTTTACCGGAACTTCACCATTTTGCAATAACCAGCAAGCATTATAGGTCATTTGTTTTCCGGCTTCTAATTCCGTATAGAGTTGTACCATATCATGGCGCAGCACCTGGAATTTCTTAATCTGACGACCGAATGCTTCCCGTTCATTCATGTATTTCAATGTGTTATCCAAACAGACCTCACCGCCGCCTATTCCAAGGATTCCGGCTACGAGTCGTTCCACCTGAAAGCTTTCCATAATGTAAAAAAAACCCATGCCTTCTTTACCTACGAGGTTGTTAACCGGAACTTTTACATTATCAAAAGCCAGCTCTCCAGTATCTGAAGAATGCCAGCCTATTTTTTCGAGTTGTGTAGATGTAAAACCCGGTGTGCCTCGTTCTACAACAATTAAACTAATGCCATTGATGCCAGCATTGTTATCGGTTTTGCAAGCCACCACCACAAAATCGCAGAAATGCCCGTTGGTGATAAACGTTTTAGAACCATTGATGATATAGTGGTCGCCATCTTTAACGGCAGTAGTGCGCATAGCTTGCACGTCAGAACCACCGAAAGGCTCAGTAATGGCTATGGCACCTACTTTTTTGCCTTCGATAGACGGACGCAGAAAACGCTCTTTGAGTTCATCACTTCCGGCTTCAGCTAAATGATTGGTAGCCATGTACTGATGCACCGATACGGCTGCGCACACTCCGGCATAAGCACTCTTTGCGAGCTCTTCGAGATAGGCGCACGTGTAAAAAATATCAGCATCAGAGCCACCGAATTTTTCACTGTGGTTGATACCGAGAAACCCTTGTTCGCCTAATTTTAAAAATAAATCGCGCGGTATTTTTTTGTCTTTTTCCCATTGATTGGCAAAAGGTATTATTTCTTTTTCCACAAATTTTCGGACACTGTCTCTGAATAATTCGTGTTCTTCTGTAAAATATTGTGATTTCATACGATTATAAAAATAGAGAAATAAAAAGAAATTTTTATTATTCATAACATATAAAGGAGATATTCTCGTGAAAAGATTAAGGTATTAATGTTTATTTTTTACTTTATTTTGAGCATCTTTGAAGTTGTTTTCCGGTATTTGATTTTTTAAATTTTAATGAGCTTAAATTCACCATTTTTATCAATAGTAATTCCTACTTATAATATCTGTGAAGTAACTTATTTGCAGTTTCTAAATGAAATTTCTTACCAGTGTAGTCAATATGCATATCTGGCAGAAATAATTATTGTAGATGATGCCAGCAACAATATTGAAAAATTAGAATGCACACTCCAAAGTCTTGAATTTAAAGACACAGTTAAGCTTTTTAAATTGAAGTCAAATAAAGGTCAAGACTATACAACTGCATTTGGTATTTTACATTCAACTGCACCAATTATAATAACTATTGATGATGATGCTGAATATTTGGCAAGCGATATTCCAAAAATGATAAACGCGATGAATGAATTACAGGCAGATTTAATTTACGGCATAAGAAGTTCTGAAAAAAAGAATTTAATAAGAAAATTAAGCAGCAAGCTTTTTTACTATATATTGAAATATTTTGGATATGAACGAGTGTCAAGCTTTCGTTGTTTAAAGGCTGAATATAAAAATATTATAGATGAGCATATAAATGATCAGTACTTTATACTGGATAAAGTTTTGTTTAATCAAGTAAAAAATATTAAAAGTATCATAGTCGACTTTAATCCTCTTCCAGGTAGCCGCTATACCGTATTTAAACTATTTAAGCGTGCTTTTGATTTCGTTCGTTATCAATCTGAAAATAAGTAACTTTAATACTTCAGCAAAAAAAATAAACATGCAGTTTTCACAATTTGAGTCTGAAATTTTTAATCTGAATGTATACAGAGATTCTACCTGGATTTCAGATAAAACAACTCAAGAAATTAATGATTTTATAGATGAGCAAAAGATAAACATAATACGATTTAACATAGACTCAAGAGATAAAAAATCGTTGAAAAATATATATTCATTAAACTATAAAATATATTATATAGGTTCCACTCTGAATTTAAAAAAAGACACCAGGACTATAGAAACTTTTAATGATTTTTACAGCACTGAATTAATAGATGCAATAAATACGGATCAGGAATTAATAAAAAACATCATAAATGAAATATTTGGAAGTTTAAGCCTGGGATATGCAAATCTTGCTAATGTAAATAACAAAATAACGTTGAACGAAGAGCATCGTGCAATTTCTAATTATATATTGAGTTTTCTAAGTGCAAATAACGCGGGCATACAATTATTAAAGAATATCAATAACAATGAAATTATAGGGATGTCTACATATTCCATAAAGGACAATCAGATTTACAGAGACTATGCCGGTATCACACCTGCATACAGATCTGCTAACTATTATGATCAACTTATCGTAGATATGATTCGTTATAATTATGTAAATAATATAGAATCTATTTGTTATGGAGTACGCAGTGCCAACTACTATCTTATAAATAAATATATTGCTACGCATTCCATTTTAGAGTCCATAAATAATGTTTTTGTCTTACTAAATTTATAAGAAATCAATTTACAGATTGATATAGATTGTAATATTTATTTGCTTTTGGAATATCGTGTTTGTTACTGTAATAGTTAGAAAGTTGAATTAATAGCTGCGGATTGCGATTTCCAAGTTCAATCGCTTTTTCAAAATATATAACGGCAGAGTCATCTCTCAATCGTTTTGAAAAGTAAACACCTAAATTCATATAAGGAATCTCCAATTCCGGATATTTAGCAAGATATTCTGTATTTAATTTATAAACATTGTCTAAATCATTTTCCTTGTTAGCTATTTGAGTCAGATAATAATAAACAATTGAATCCTGTTTATTTTGTCGATAAATTCTTTCAAGATAATACTTGGCACTATCCATTTTATTTTTTTCAAAATAGTATTGACCCATATTAAGATTAGCGTCTTTATAGAGTGAGTCTATTATCAAAGCATTTTTCAGATGTAGCACAGCTTTATTCTCATCATGTAATCTAAAATAATATAACTTGGCTACCTCATAATCAAATACCGGATAGGTTGGAAATAGTCTAATTGTTTTATTATAATAGAAAGCAGATTCTTTGTAAAAGCGGAGTGCTGCAGTTGAATCTTCTGACTTGTTTGCTGCAGATAGTAAATTCTTGGCAAGAATGTAATTGGCCATTACAGAATTTTTAAGAAAGGGGATGTCCTTTCGCATCAATGTAAGATTGTCTTTCCAGTATATATTTCTTTTGACTGTTAAAAACCCAAATGTAATGCTACATAAACTTATAAAAAAAGGTATAAGCTTTAATTTCTTAACAATTGCACTCCCTTTTGACAATGTATACAGGCTAATAGCAAATGCGCCTATAAACCAAAAGCTACTCACAAACTGAGCTCTCTCCGAGTACATGCCGGCATATAAAAAGGGATAATTTCCATATAGTACAAGACAACCCAAATATGCTAAAATAAATACTCCGGTAAGCTTTTTTCTTAAAAGTAAAACCACACCAAATACAAGCAAAAATAAATGTAGCAATATGGACAGTAAGGTTATCAATAAACTATTGGCCGGAAATAAATTATATCCATAATAAAAGCGAAGTGGATTGGGAATGAACAGCATTTTTATATGATAAATAAGCACTGTGAATACTGTTGAAATAAATGTACTGAAGCCATGTGGAGCAGCTAATGAATTTTCAAATACAAAAATTTCTCGTGTAGTATTTGAATAATTAAATTTGATAATGAATACAACAAATAAGACAGATAATATGATGAAAATAATATTGTATCTGTTTTTTAATTGATTGAAGTAAACTAATAGCAGTAAATAAAATCCCCAGAAGACTAATCCGGTTAATTTAGATAGCACAGAAAGCATAAAAAAAACAAGAGCGAAGATTTTATAACTAACTTTCTCAGGTGATGATATATTTTTAAATGAGTAGATTAAAAATAAAAATCCGAAAATAAGGGAAAACATTTCATCTCTGTTTTTTAAAGAAGCCACCACTTCGGTATGCAATGGATGCACTGCATACAATAATACAATAATTAACGGTAAATACCTGTTTACTTGTTGGAGTTGAAGCGTCCGAGTTAAGAAAATATACAACACCAGCAAGCATAAACTGTAAAGCAGCACATTTATAAAATGACTCACATGCGGATTTTCTCCAAATAATTGATATTCTATAGCAAAAGAAGTAAGTACGATGGGGCGATAATCCAGCTTAATTTTATTTAGTACACCATATTGTTGGGTTAAAATTTCAGGAATACCGGCTAATCCTTTTTGAACTGATGCGTTTTCTGTAACTACATAGCCATCATCCAAGCTGTATCCGTTTGGTATAGTATTGCCATATAGAATAAATGACAGTATTAATAAATAGAGATAAACAAACTTTGTATTTTGGGTAAAATTCATCAAAACTTACTTTGGTTCGCACAAATATACACTTATGAGCAGATTTTCTATTGAAATGCAAAAAAGACAGTTTTTTACTCAAATCAAGAATTTACTTTTTGCCTCCGTTTTTTTTTGAGATATTTGCCGTAAATAAAATGTATGAAAAAATTACTACTTCTTATAGTCGGTATTATTTTTAGTAGCTGGGCAGTAAATGCACAAAATGCAAAATACGATTCACTGATAGTAAAATTATCCAATAAAATTAAAGCATCTCAGTCATTTTTCGAATACAGGCTATATCCTGAGATTGCATTCATCCGTAACGAATACAAGGATACCATTTTGTCTAAACAAAGTGATATAGCTTTTATATCAAAATTAAATGATATTTATTATAAACGGTTTTACCCCATGCGCAGATTGTTGGATACAACATTTGTAATCACGGAAGATTGTATGGAAGAACAGGAAATTGCGAAAGATTTAAAAATGTATCGACTTTCTTATTACGGATATAACCCAAACTGGTCACTTCCTCCCGACTATTTTGAGCAATTACAGGCAGAAGCATCAAAAGATGAAGCACTAGCACCGTATTATGCATTACAAACCATTTATTTTCTAAAAAAATATAGAAATAACAGTCTTTCAGCTTCAGAGAAAGCTGCAATGAATGCCATAGAGCAAAAGTATGAAAATCAACTATATACTCGTTTTGTAGAAAATAAGCCTTGGGGTTTTTATAAAATTTTATCTGTTAAAATTCTAAAATTGAATAATTATCCTGCTGTAAAAAACATAGATTTATCAGAGCCTGTCGCTTATTATCTGCAAAACGGCTTATCTACAACCAATATTTTAGATGTTCCTCCCTTTGAACTAGATACAAAAGATAATTTTCTAGTATTAAACATTGGTATGGATAAAGTTAGGCAAATAAATGCCATAAATTTGCTGTGGATAATTTTGAATGAAAAAAATCGTTAAAAAGTATTTGAGATTTGAAAATTAATGTTAATTTCACCACTTGAAGTAGTCTAAGCGTTAAAAAAGCTTAATACTATTAAGAATGTACAATAACTGTTTTTTGTAAAATGTAATCTTATTTATATGAAAAAACTCGAGATTTTAAAAACCATTAAACAAAACAAAAGCCGGATTTTGTTTTTCATTTTACTGCTCTTGTCCATGACGTGGCAGAACAAGTTACAAGCCCAACAGTTTGTAAATATTACGGTTACCTGGATTGGTGGAACCAGTAATATTGGTGATTGTAATGACCAGGGAGTTGGTTGCGACGCTTCCAATCCATTTAATACTGCTCCAGATCCAAGATGGTGGGTTTCAGCCAAATTATTTACTGACCCAACATATCCGGCTGCTCAATATGAAGCACGTGATGATGTTGGAGATGGTTTCTTTAGTTGGAATCATCCACTTTTTTCTGCAAGTAATGTATGTGCCAGTACTTTCTTAGTAAATGGATATACGTTTGAAGATGACTGTGGAGCCTCTGATCAATTCGAACCCTCTTGTGGAGTTTTTCAGGAAGATGATAATCTTTATTTAGGAATAACGCCAATAAATTTCTTGACATATTCAGCAGGAGTTAATCATGATATAGATGTGGCAATGGGATCAGTTTCATCTCGCATCCGCTTTAATTATACAATAGCCGGACCTGGTGCTCCTTCTGTTAATGATATTTCTCCATTTGTTTGTTATGGAGCTCGTGCAATTTTGCAAGTTACTTCAGGTTTAACAAGCCCATCAAACTCATTTTTATGGTATTCAAACCCTGGCTTGACAACATTAGCCGGTATAGGTTCTACTTTTATTACACCTCCAATTACAAGTGTTAAAGATTATTGGGTAGTTGAAGGTTCTCTATTAGGTTGTAAAGGTGCTGCAACTCACGTTACAGTTCGTCCTTATGCACAGATTGCAAATCCTACAACTACAATAACCCCTTCACCTTATTGCAATAATCAGGAAATTACTATTACAGGTGTATCACACGATGCTAACTCTGACGGAAGATTTAACTGGTATGCAAATACAAATGGAAGTGCCGGAACAGATTTATTATTTATAGGTAATCCTTTCCACTATACAGTGAATGGAAATACTACTATATATGTAACCGAAGAAATAAGCGGTTGCGAAAGTTCACCGATTGCTGTGAACATTGCACCGCAGAATACTCCGCCTACACCTACAGGTTCTGCAACAGGAGTTGCATGTGCAGGAGGAAATGCAACTTTAACTGCTACTTATGCTGGTGCACCACTTGCGGGTGTAACCATTCAATGGTTTGCAGATGCATCCGGTACCACACTTGCGGGTACTGGTTCTCCATTTACTGTTGGAGTTACAGGTGCTCAAACATTTTACGTAAGAACTACAAACGGTTCTTGCTCAAGTCCTCTGGTTCCGGTTTCCGTTACAGTTGGACCTCAATCTGCCGTTCCGGATATTTCAGATTTAACTATTTGCACAGGCACTAGCGCTGTATTATCTGGTGCGGGTACAAGCGGCGAGTGGTCAACTGATGAAACATTTGTAAATGTAGTTGGAACTGGCGATTCTTATACAACTCCTGTATTAACGCAAACAACAACTTTTTATGTAAGAACTAACGATGGTACAAACTGTCCAAGTGATGTAGTACCTGTAACGGTAAATGTATTATCTGCTTCAGGTAGCCCAACTCCAATATCAACTACAACATGTAATGGTAGTTCCGCAACTATACGAATAGCTACAGAGAACAATGGCATGTTAGTTTTACAAACTACTGCTGGTGCAGGTTTAGATAGTACTAATGTTACTACAGCCCCTACAACTGCCTCAGTTGTAGTACCGGCAAGCAGTATACCTGGTCCAGGCACTTATACTTTCCAGGTAATTCAACGAGGAGGAACAGGTTGCTTAGCTTCTCCGGTTCCTGTTGTTGTAACTGTAAATCCAGTACCTCCAGCTCTAGGTTTCACTACATTCCCTGCTAGTGGACAAATGTGTTCTGGATCCAATATTCAAAACGGAACAAGACCTTTATTGCTCGCTAATGGAATGGTAGTTGGTGCAACAGTAAATTGGTATGCAACAGCAACAAGTACTGTTCCAATTGCTTCTGGTAGCAGATACGAAATTCCTCAAGGATTTTTGGTGAATTTTGGAGCTGCTCCTATCACACTTACTTACTATGTAAGACAAA
>CAZPBT010000073.1:3522-12698 GCA_964584555.1 uncultured Chitinophagales bacterium | reverse complement strand
AGCTGAACTTCCGGCACATATTGCACTGCCATTAGCCACTACCGTCGGTCTTGCATTTACATTTACAATTGCAGTATCTGTATTGGTACATCCGTTGATTCCGGTGCCTGTAACGGTATAAACAGTAGTTGTTGTAGGTGTAACCGTGATAGATGCTCCTGTTGCTCCCGTGTTCCATGAATAGCTTGCAGCACCACTTGCAGTCAATGAAGCTGAACTTCCTGAACAAATACCTGTTCCATTTGCAATCACCGTAGGTTTTGCATTTACACTGATTATTGCTGTATCTGTATTGGTACATCCGTTTGTGCCTGTTCCGGTTACGGTATAAGTAGTTGTTACAGTCGGTGAAACAGTCAATGTTGCTCCTGTTGCTCCCGTATTCCATGTATAAGTTCCAGCTCCGCTTGCTGTTATTGTAGCTGAACTTCCAGCACATATTGCACTGCCATTAGCAATAACGGTAGGCTTAGCATTTACGGTTACTATTGCAGTATCTGTATTTGTACATCCACTTGTTGTGCCTGTTACGGTATAAGTGGTGGTGGTGGTGGGTGAAACAGATAATGTAGCTCCAGTAGCCCCTGTATTCCAAGAATAAGAAGTAGCTCCTGTTGCAGTAATAGATGCTGTATTACCATTACAGATGGCCATTCCATTGGCTACTACCGTAGGTTTGGCTTTTACAACAATAGCTTTTGTTGATGTACTGCTATTACCTGATTTATAAACTTTTAAGGTAACAGTAATCGTTCCTGCAGTATTAAAAGTAACACTTGGATTCGTAGCCGTAGATGTTGCAGGTGTACCATTAGGGAATGTCCATCTGATTGAATCAAATGGGCCACCAGTAGAAGTGCTGGTAAACGTCAGGCTTCCACCCTGACAAACGGAGTCTGCGGTCGATGTAAATGATGCGGCTATTGATGATGTTGTAGTACCATAAATATTAATATTATCAACATACAAATTTTGCCCATAATCACTGATATTTCTGAAAATAATTTTTACATTTTTATTTAAAAAAGTAGTTGGAATAGCAACACTGTCAGATTTCCACTGTGTTGCTGTTGGAACGAAACTGCTGCTTGTAGCCGGAGCTGTAGCCAATGCAGTGCCCCCCTTTTTGAAAATACTGGTATAGGTATTCGCACAAACATCCCAAATTAATACCTGTAATGTATCATAAGCTGTTCCTTGTGTTCCGCTATAATATGCATACGCATAATCAAATTTCACTTTTGGATTAGTTACATTACTGATACTTAGAGCAGGAGTTATCATATCATCTGACTTTCCAGTAGCATCATTGTTGTAATTATCAAAAAATGCTGAAGCTGATGAAGTTCCAAATCCACCTGCAGCTGTAGTTCTTGCCCAGTTAAAAGTTGATTGGGATGCTAGTGTCCAACCTGTCGGAGGGAAAGTTGTATTTTGAAATCCTTCGGTCAATGGCAAAGCTGCACCTGTAGAATTAATTACTGTAATATAATTTGTCTGTGTAATGGTATTTGAACCCAATGAATTGGTAGCCGTTAAGGTAACAGTGTAGGTTCCTGCTGAATTATACGTTATTGTTGGATTTTGTGAAGTAGAAGTAGCTGGTGTGCCTCCGGCAAAAGTCCAAGACCATGATGTTGGAGAATTTGACGAATTATCTGTAAAAGAAACTGTACCACCCACGCAAACTGTCGTTTTATTAGAGGTAAAATTAGCTACGGGCGCTGAAGGACCTGCATTACACGTAGATGCACTGAAAAACTTACGGTAGGTGCCGTTCGCTAATGCTGTTTGCATACGGGTAGTCTGGTTAGGTGTAAACATATACATACATACATCGTCTGTATAATCCATAAAGTTCATAAACATGTCTCCGTTTGGGCCATTACTACAAGTAACACTTGGATAAGTAGGACAGCCATAATTCAACCCTTGACCATCTCCTGCATTACCAGATTGCACAGGAGTATCTCCACAATAGTCATTTCCACAGTTACTATCGCCACTAATATGGCGCAACCCTAGCCAGTGCCCTATTTCATGAGAGGCTGTTCTGCCATAATTATATGGTGCATTGGAAGCACCGGAATTACCAAAATTCATATAATTGATTACCACACCATCATCTGTAGCTGTTCCAAATCCGGAAAGCCCGCTTAAGCCAGTACCTGCGGGAAATGTTGCATAGCCTAATATTCCTCCGCTTATTGGCAATACCCATATATTTAAATATTTTGTAGGATCCCAAATGGTATTTGGTTTAATTGTAGCATCAATATAGGTATCTGTCCAACCTGACGTCCCCGGATTTGTGAATCCTTTTGTTGCACGATCTATTCTTTCAATTCCTGGTTCGGCTAATGTATTACCATTAGGATCTTTTGCAGCCAAACAAAAAGTGATATTGGTATTTGCTACTAAAGACTGAAAAGCTGCAGGACAGTTTCCTACATTTAAACCAGTTCCTGCATAGTCTGCATTTAAAGTATTAATTTGAGATTGTACTTGGCTCTGGGGAATATTTTGAGCTGTTGTAGAATATACAACATGTACAATTACAGGAATAGTATATGCAACTGATATTCTGCTTGCCGGATTGCTATGTGTTGCCTGAAACTGTTGAATTTGCTGTTGAAATGCGTTTTCCCATTCTTCACCCGGCATTTTAGTAATACAACGTTGTATGCCATTATGTACTTGTGAGGCGGAAATGGGACGAGGAGTTTTTGTTCCGGAAAATAAGGCAAAACTCATAACCATGAATCCTATAAGAAGGAGTACATTTTTTCTCATAAAAAATAAATTGTTGAGCGAATTTACTAAGAAATAACAAGAAAATTGCTATTTCGATTAGAAAAATCATAACATTAAGAAGTTCTCTAATATCGTATTTCCTACAGATGCGCTTTTTTCAGGATGAAATTGAACGGCATAGAAATTATCTTTATGTAATGCAGCTGAAAATGGCAAAATATAGTCGGTTTCTGCAATGGTATTTGGAGATAAGGTGCAATAGAATGAATGCACAAAATAGACATCATCCTGCTCATTCAAATTATTAAAAAGCGGAGAATTTAATTTCTTTATCCTGTTCCATCCCATGTGCGGAATTTTCTCCTTTTCGGAATTAAATTTTTTCACCTCAACATCAAAAATACCCAAGCATTCCACATCACCTTCTTCGCTGTGTTTACACATCAATTGTTGTCCCAAACAGATACCCAATACAGGTTGCTTTAGTTGTTTTAAAACAATGTCTAATCCGTTTTGTTTTAAGTACTGCATCGTTGGCAAAGCGTGCCCCACACCCGGAAAAATGACTTTATCCGCACTTGCTATTTCTTCTGCATCATGGGTAATGAGTGGCGTTACATTTAACCTCAATAATGCATTCTCCACACTTTTGGTATTGCCTGCATTATAATTTATGATGACTATTTTCATCGGCTTTTCAAAGATGATATAAATTCTGGGATAGTATTTTGAATAGATTTTTCTTGTTGCAAGGCTTTAATAAAAGCACTTCCGATAATTGCTCCATTTGCGTGTGAACAGGCATAATCAAACGTGGACTTGTCATGAATACCAAAACCTATCAAAGATGGATTTTTTAGATGTAAAGAGCGAATTCGGTCATAGTAATCTTCATTTTTAGTCAGTGTGCCTGTACTTCCCGTTATCGCATTGGAAGAAACTAAATAAAGAAACGCTGAACTGACTGCATCAATCTTTCGAACTCTTTCCGTACTTGTTTGCGGAGTTATCAGAAAAATATTTTTGATATCAAATTGCTCAAATATGCTCTTATAATACGTTTCATATTCGTACAAAGGTAAATCGGGAATAATGACACCATCTATACCTACAGTTTTTGCATCACTCAAAAAATGCTCAACACCATATTGCAAAACAGGATTAAAATAGCCCATCAACACTAATGGAATATGTATGTGCTGCCGGATGTCTTTCAATTGAGAAAATAGTACTTTCATAGACATACCATTATCTAAAGCTACTTTGTTAGCCTGCTGAATCGTTGGTCCATCTGCAGTAGGATCTGAAAACGGAATCCCGATTTCCACCATATCCACGCCTGCATGTTGCAATTCAATTAATATATTCGGTAAAGAATTCAATTCAGGAAAACCTGCCGTACAAAATATACTCAGTATGTTTTCTTTCTTTGTTTCAAAAAGCCTGGAAATTCTGTTCATCGATAGTATCAATTTTTAAAAATACAATATAATTTATTTTATTTGATGAAGCATTTTAAAGCTGTTTGTTCCTTCCAGTTCATAAGCAAGTTCCAAGAGTGTCCGCTCATCTCCTACTCCAGTAGCCAGTTGCACACCGATAGGCAAGCCGTCGCTGCTTATACCCATGGGCAATGAAATAGCAGGTGCTCCTGTGATATTTTGCGTAGTAGTAAAATTGACATACGCATTTAGTTTCATCACTACTTCCAATGCATCTACTTCCGTACCAAAATGCCCGATATGCGGAGCCGGATGCGATAAAGTAGGACTTAACAGGATTTCAAAATCTTCTAAAATGGCATTATAATCGTGTATATGCTTTTGCAGATTGCGAATACTGCTAAAAGATGCAATGGATAAGAATGGAAATGCCGCTGCCAATTGTTTGGTGAATTTTGCTGTTTTAGAATGCCTGTAATCCAAGCCATTGGCTGCATACTCCGTAATCATGGAAGCAAAGGATAAAAAAGACCAGTACATTAAGAAATCGCGGGTTACTTTATGCTCAAACGGATTGGAAATATAGCTTACCTGATGTCCCATCTCTTCCAGGAGTTTTCCTGTTGCTACTACCGTATTTTCTACATCTGCTTGTGCGGTTATACCTAATGAAGATTGGGTAAACATGCCAATTTTTAATCTTTTTTTACCCGGATGCGTAACAAGCCCGATTTCCGGTAATTTTTTATTCTGCGAATAAGCTGTCAGCTTTGAATAGTATAATGCGACATCTCGTACACTTCGAGCTAATATACCATCTTGGGCAACATCAACGGGTGCTTTTTCTGTTGTCGAAGTACAATTTCTGCCTCTTGTAGGTTTTAATCCGATTATGCCGCAACAAGATGCCGGTATGCGGATAGAGCCTCCTCCGTCAGATGCATGCGCAAAAGGTACCACACCTGATGCCACTAAGGCAGCGGCTCCGGCTGATGAACCTCCTGTTGAATAAGCAATATTCCATGGATTTCTGGTTTCGCCATGTTGCAAGGTTTCGCCGCAGGGCAATAAGCCAAATTCCGAAGTGGACGTTTTTCCCAAAATAACAGCTCCGGTTATATCTAAAATCTGATTGACTATTTTATCATTTTTTTTAGCCGGTTTATATTTAAAAGCAGCAGAACCTTTCAATGTAGGAAATCCTTCCACATCATTCAAATCTTTAATAAAAGTGGGAACTCCCGCAAATATCCCTTTGTGGTTTACTTTAGCCTCATCGAGTGCCTTTTTATAATTCGCATTAACAATAGCATTTAAAAAAACATCCGCCCGTTCAGCACGCTCTACGGCACAGCTTACCGCTTCTTCCGCATGGATAGATTTGTCTTTAATTTTTTTTGCAGTTTCTGTAGCATCCCAATCTTGTAAAATACCAATATCAAATGTATTTATTTGTTTCATGTCAGCAGCATTATGTGTATAATTTCTAAAACCTGAGTTCGGGATAAGCGTTTCAATTTAAAAAATAGTTGATTTTTTATCAAGAACCACCTCCTTTTAATTCCTCCTCCTTATTAAGTTGGAGGAAAGTGTGAGAAATCAACTATTTTATCAGCTTATTTTTCTTAACCTGAACTTAAGTTAAAAATACGCTTTCATATTTTAATTCTACCTTACACCAAATTAATTTTCATTTATCTTTGAATAAAAAAACAACGACATGCAGTACGACGAATTTATTGAAAAATACGCTTCCCATCCCATTTACAAAGCCCCACGCGGCAATACACTACATGCAAAATCATGGCAAACAGAAGCGCCCTTGCGCATGCTCTTAAATAATTTAGATGCAGAAGTAGCAGAAAATCCTGCCGAATTAGTGGTATATGGCGGCATTGGCCAGGCAGCCCGCAATCGCACTGCTTTAGAAAACATCATAAAAGCCTTATTGGAATTAGATGAAAATCATTCTCTTTTAGTACAAAGCGGCAAACCGGTAGGCATCGTGCGTACTCATCCGCAAGCTCCCCGAGTCCTGATTGCCAATTCCAATTTAGTGCCGAAATGGGCAACCTGGGAACATTTTTATGAACTGCGTGACAAGGGCTTGATGATGTACGGGCAAATGACCGCAGGCTCCTGGATTTATATAGGCTCGCAGGGAATAGTACAAGGCACTTATGAAACTTTTGTGGAATGCGGGCGACAACATTTTAACGGCAACTTGCAAGGGAAACTTTTAGTTAGCTCCGGTATCGGTGGAATGGGTGGCGCACAGCCTTTGGCAGCGGTGATGGCAGGTGCTACCTATTTAGGAGCTGATATCAATAAGGCAAGTATTCAAAAAAGGTTAGACACAAAATATATTGATTTTATGTTTGACACGTATGAAGAAGCCAGAGATAAAGCCCTTGATGCGAAAGCAAAAGGCGAGGCTGTTTCGATAGGTGTGGTGATGGATGCCGGAGATTTATTGCAGCGATTATTGGCAGATAATATTATACCGGATATTCTTTCAGACCAGACGTCTGCTCATGACCCATTGAATGGCTATGTACCCCACGATATTACCTTGGATGAAGCTTTGGAATTACGAAAATCAAACCCCACACTATATACAGAAAAAGCCATAAAAAGCATGGCCCGCCATGTGCGGTTGATGTTGGAGATGCAACAGCGCGGTGCTGTTACATTTGATTATGGCAATAATATCCGGGCTTTTGCTAAAGAGGGAGGCGTGGAAAATGCATTCGATTTCCAAGGATTTACGCCGTTGTATATTCGTCCTTTATTTTGTGAAGGCAAAGGACCTTTTCGTTGGGTAGCGTTGAGCGGCGACCCGCAAGATATTTATGAAACAGATAAAGCGCTCATGGAATTATTTCCCGAAAATACTGCGATGATAAACTGGCTAAAACAAGCTCAAGCACGCATCTCTTTTCAAGGTTTACCTGCACGGATATGCTGGTTGGGATTGGGAGAGCGGGAAAAGGCGGGATTACTGTTTAACGAGATGGTGCGCAACGGCAAACTAAAAGCCCCGGTTGTTATCGGTCGCGACCATTTAGATTGCGGCAGCGTGGCATCACCCAACAGAGAAACAGAAAGTATGAAAGACGGCAGTGATGCCGTAAGTGACTGGGCATTACTGAACCTATTGAGCAATGCCAGCGGTGGTGCTACCTGGGTTAGCTTTCATCATGGTGGCGGTGTGGGCATGGGTTACTCACAACATGCAGGCATGGTTGTATTGGCGGATGGAACGGAGCGAGCAGATGCCTGTTTGCAAAGAGTTTTATTTAACGACCCTGCATTGGGCATTTTCCGACATGCAGATGCCGGATATGAAAGAGCAGTTGAAGTTGGTGAAAAATTTGGGATCGTTTAGTAATAGTAGGCAAATGCATCAAGTGGTATTTTTATTCTATTTTGACACAAAAAAGTAAATTCACTAATATACGTATGGAAATCATTATAGAATTTATCTCGAACATGATATTAGTCACTTTTATTTTGTTTCCATTTATAATTAGCTACATTGCCTATAAAAGAAAGTTCTCTTTAACTTCGTTTCAAAATATATTAATAATAGGTTTTATTTCAATTTTAATTACGATATTTTTTGCATGGTGGTCATACCATTCAGATATGTATTTGCTGAAATGTTATGGATATGATTTTGACGGTTTAGGTCATAACGAAATCTATGGACATGTTGCTTCAAAAACTATGCATAAAGTAAAAGAACTTGAAACAAGTATTATGGGTATCGGTTGGCCATTAAAAGCAATATTTGCATCAGTCTTTTATTTGCCTTATGTTTTTTTATTAATGATTATAATTAAAAGACTCAACAAAAAGTATCATAATGCTTTATTCAAGTATTAAAATACACCCCAATACCCCCTCCATCAACACCGTGTTTTTGCTAAATTTAAAGATACTCTTTCACTAAGGCAATTTGTTCGGAGTTAGCCAGTACTATTAATCTGTCGCCTGGCTGAATAGTGGTGTCGGCAGTGGGATTGATTAAATATTCGCCACTCTGTTTTTTTATTCCCAACAATAAAGCACCCGTATTTTGCCAGCAATTCAATGCCGACAAGTTGGTTGTTTTTTTTGTTTCCAGTTCTACTATATTATGCTTATGATCATAACTATACATATAGTCCATAAATTCTTTCACATCAGGCATCAATACAAGATTGGCCATGTGCGCACCACCAAGTACATCCGGCATGATGACATTATTGGCTCCTGCTAATTTGAGCTTTTTCACAGAGCTCTCATTTGATGCCCTGCTGATGGTAATAATCTCCGGATTGAGTTCTTTGGCTGAAAGTACGATATATACATTTTGGGCATCATTGGGCAACGCACAAATGATAAAACGAGCATGCATAATGCCGGCTCTGATGAGTGCCTGATCGTTGGTGGCATCATCTTCTACATAAAATTCAATTTCATCTTTGGGTATCGTTTTGTCAACTACAACGACTTGTATGCCTTTATTCTTCAATTCGTAGTAGGCCTTACTTCCGTTGCGTCCGAATCCGCATATAATCACATGATTTTTTAATTTTTCAATCTTATTTTGCATTTTGATTAATTTATATAATCGCATAAAATCTCCGTCCAGGAGAAACCCCGAAGTTTTGGTAATGACAAAGGTGATCACACCCAGATTGAGCAAGATAAATATAATGGTAAAAATCCTGCCCCGTTCATCCAGATGTACTGCTTCATTATAACCTACCGTAGCCATCGTAATGACGGTCATATAAAGAGCATCAAGCAGTGTTACGTGTTCAAATGAATAATATCCGAGTGTACCAAATACAACCAGCCCGATGAAAAACAAGATATAGATAATCAGATTTTTCCAAAGCAGTTGATATAAACTTTTGTGTAGCATAACATGTGCAGACTACAAAAATACGAATAACATAACTGATAAATACTGATAAAAAACAGATTTAC
>CAZPBT010000073.1:0-3422 GCA_964584555.1 uncultured Chitinophagales bacterium | reverse complement strand
CTTAATACTGTCGCCACAAACTACGGCAAAGGTGTCGCCTATAGTCAGCATCACATTGGTATGATAAACTAAATTATCGTTTTCATCAGAAGCAATAAAAGTGCAAGCTTCATATCCTGTTTGTCTGCAAAAAATTTCAAACAATTGCTTGTCGGTGCGAGGCGATAAGCAAGCATACGCTATTTTATTCGTGTGATCAAATATGATACTGCCTGTTCCTTCCAAAAATTTATTTTCCAACTCGTATTCTGAAAAATCAATAATCTCTTTTATTTCAAATTTTGTTTTCAATAAATCTAAAACTTCAGGGTTTCGCTCTATCCTGCGGTTGGGTGTACACATCGGATACAGATAAACAACTCCTGAACTTTGCATACTAATCCAGTTATTGGGAAAGAGGGCATCCGGTTTAGGTGGTTCAGGCGTATCCTGAAAAACAATAACATCAATTCCTTGCGAACGCAATGTGGCTACATACCCGTCAAATTCCTCTATCGCTCTGCGTTTAATTTCATCTTCGGATAGCCCTTTCAGTTCTTGCTGAAATGCATTGGAAAGGGCGGTTTCCCTATTAAACTGAAATGAAGCAGGGCGTACCATTAACAGATGCCGGGTGTATTGCTTTTGCATAAAGACAGATTATGTATTTATAGGTAAAGGTATTAATTTCGCGTGTTCAACTTTAATACTGTAAACTTTTTTTATGAAAATTTCAACTGCGGACTTGTACGATGCTCATGAAGGCAACGTACAGGTTGCTACGCCTCTGTTTAATTCTTACGGATTGAAAAAACGGTTTTTCGGTGAAATTCAGACAATAAAATGTTTTGAAGACAACAGTTTTGTCGGCGACACACTGCGCAAAGAAAACGGCAAAGGCAAAGTACTGGTAATTGACGGTGGCGGTTCGCTTCGCTGTGCTTTAGTGGGAGATTTAATTGCTACGGCAGCACTTAACAATGAATGGGAAGGCATTATCGTTTTCGGTTGTATTCGAGATTCAGTAGAAATCAACCAAATGGGTATAGGCATCAAAGCACTACATACTAACCCCAAAAAATCGGTGAAGCTCAATACCGGTGAAAAAAATATACCCGTGCAATTTGCAGATGCAGATTTTATTCCGGGTCAATTTGTGTATGCTGATGAAGATGGCATATTAGTGAGCGAAGTGATGTTATTATAGACAATGTTCTCATTTATAAATTCAAATTAGCTTACAAGTACTACGCTGCCACACAAGAAGCATGATACGTGCCTTTCTGAAAATGGAAACATTTGCGTTTTTTACATTTAATGATTATTTTTGAATAGTTTAAAAGAATTTTCAGCATGAATATCGAACTTCAAAAATCAGCACTTATAAAACAGATTGAACTTATCAATGATATAGATTTGCTTACTGCTCTAAAATCTGTTATTGATTATGGGTTGAAGCATAATGCCAGCGACGAACCGGATTTTGTCGTTCCTGAATGGCATAAAGAAATTGTGCGTGAACGCCGTAAAAATGCCAAACCTGAGGATTATATCGATTGGGATACTATGATGCAAAAACTTGAGGCTAATAGCTAAAAAAGTATTTACAGTAGATTTTCAAGCTCGTATTTATAATGATGTTGAAAATGCTGTAAAATATTATGAAACCACACAAACAGGACTTGGAAAACGTTTTAATCACAACGTTATTCAAACACTTAAAACGATCAAACGCAACCCGCACTACCGCACATTTTATGATGATGTACACTGTCTGCAAGTCGGCAAATTTCCCTACCTCATTCATTATATTATAGATACACAGCATAATCAAGTTTCTATCGAAGCCTTAATTTGTGCCTATCAAAATCCGGGTGATGCGTATCTTAAAAAATAAAATCAAAATAAAGCGACAATCCACTTTAACTTGTGTTAGTTTGTATTGAGTCTTATAAACTCTTCCAGTCCAATCCTCCCAAATTGCCGGAACTCATGAGCAATACTACCGCATTTTTATCCGGTTGTTGCTTAATTACATTCCATAAATCTGCCTGATTCCGAAGTACGATAATCTTATCATCGGCAAATTGTTTTTTCAGCCACTCGGCATCCAAATCTTGTTTGTTTTTTATTTTTAAAGCCTGTTCATCCAAAAATAAAATCTTTGTATCCGCTTCATCTAAACTGTGGGCATAATGTTCAATAAAATTATCTTGTAAAGAGCTGTAAGTATGCAATTCAAAAACAGCTGTAATATGGCGATTTGCATAGCGTTCACGTACGGCTTTTACAGTGGCTTTTACTTTGCTGGGTGCGTGAGCAAAATCTCGGAAAACAGTAAACTTCTTTGATTTATCTTCTCGCACTTTTTCCAGTCGTTTAGCTGCTCCTTCAAAAGTTTGAAAACTTTGTAAAATCTGCTCTTCGCTTAATCCCAGTTGTTTACAAACTTCAAATGCCGCTTTCAGATTGGAGAAATTATGGCTGCCGAATACATTTACCGGATATACTTTGGCATCAAATTGTAATACGCTTTCATCATCTTCAACCTTAAATTCAAATGGGAAATAGGGAATTAATTGAATACTTGGTTGCAACGCTTCAACTAACCTTACCAATACTTCATCTTGTGCGTTATAAATCAAACAACCATCGGGTTGTATGCTTCGTATAAACTTGCGAAACGTTTCGAGATATTCTTCAAACGTGGGAAAAACATTGATATGATCCCAGGCAATACCTGAAATTACTGCTATATGCGGATGATAGTGCAGAAATTTACTGCCTAAATCCAAAGGGGATGTCAGGTATTCATCGGCTTCTAAGATTATCGAATCGGCATCTTTAGACGTTTTTACCATAAAATCAAAACCTGCCAACTGCGCACCTACGAGGTAGTCAAAATTTTGTTGTTGTGTAAACAGCACATGCATAATCATGGCGGTGATGGATGTTTTGCCATGACTGCCGGCAATGGCCACTCTTGTTTTTGTTTTACTTTGCTCGAAAACGAACTCTGGGAATGAAAATATTTTTAAACCAAGCTCCTGAGCTCTTATCAGTTCCGGATTATCAGCCTTGGCGTGCATACCAAGAATTACGGCATCTATGTCTTGATGTATGCGCTCGGGAAACCAACCTTCTTTATCTGGCATCAGACCGTAGCGAATCAGATTGGATTTCGCAGGGTCAAAGATGGCATCGTCTGAACCCGAAATTGTATGTCCTTCGTTTTTAAGATGTAAAGCAAGTTGGTGCATTACCGCACCCCCGATGGCAATAAAATGATAATTCGACATGAGGTAAAAATAAAAATCAGCTGCTAAGCAACAGTCTAATTTTTATAAACAATTCAACATTTTAATACAGATTAGTATTTTTACAAAATGTTATCAAATCATAACAAAAACAAACAGAAGCGAATGCATACAATAATTGTCTTA
>CAZPBT010000072.1:0-12704 GCA_964584555.1 uncultured Chitinophagales bacterium | reverse complement strand
ATCGGGGCGTAGTCACGATTGCGGAAGAGTCGACTTCGTTTCCCGGTGTAACCCACGCACTCGAACACAGTGGCCTTGGGTTTGATCTGAAATGGAACATGGGCTGGATGCACGACATGCTGGAATATTTTCAGAAAGACCCAATCCACCGCGCACATCATCAGGACAAACTCACGTTTGCAGCATGGTACGCATGGAGCGAGCGATTCTTGCTCCCGATTTCACATGACGAAGTGGTTCATGGCAAGCGCTCGCTTCTTGACAAAATGCCCGGCGATATCTGGCAGAAGTTTGCCAACTTGCGGTCCTTCTTTGCCTTGATGTACGCTTTTCCCGGAAAGAAACTGTTATTCATGGGGAGCGAGTTCGCACAGTGGACTGAGTGGAATTTTGAGAAGCAATTAGATTGGGCGTTGCTCGATTACGACTATCACAAAGGTGTCTTTGCTCTTGTTCAAGATCTCAATGCGCTGTACAAATCGGAGCGAACGTTGCACGAAATGGACTTTTCCGGTGCGGGCTTTGAATGGGTTGACTTTTCCGATGCAGCGAACAGCATAATTTCATTCGAGAGAAAAGCAAGCAACGGTGCTGAGATCCTCACGGCGGCGTTTAATTTTACTCCTGTTCCACGAACGGGGTTGCGTCTTGGTGTTCGGCATGGGGGAATGTACCGCGAACTTTTCAACAGTGATGCACTGGCGTACGGCGGAAGTAACATGGGCAATGCCGGTGAAGTGCACGCTGAAGCGACTCCGTGGAACGGACGCGACTACTCCGTGGTTGTAACGTTACCTCCTCTCGCCGCAATCTACTTGAAGAAGAAATAGACATGACAGAGCAACAAAACCAACAAAATATAGTATGTGCCATAGATATCGGCACATCCAAAGTTGCTGCATTAGTAGGACGCAGAAATCAATTCGGTAAGATTGAAATTCTGGGTATCGGCAACTGTCCTTCCTTCGGTGTACAGCGCGGAGTAGTAGTGAATATTGCACGCACCGTTGATTCCATTAAGAAGGCAGTAGCTGAAGCAGAACGCCAATCGGGTATAAAATTTGAAAAAGTACACGTAGGCATTGCAGGACAGCATATAAAAAGCTTGCAGCATCGCGGAATTTTAACCCGCAGCAATAATGATACCTGGATAAACTACGAAGATATCCAACGGCTGAAAAACGAAATGTATAAACTGGCATTGCCTCCGGGCGATCGCATCTTACACGTCTTGCCGCAAGAATATATCGTAGATAACGAACCCGGCATTTATCACGAACCAATAGGCATGATGGGAATTCGTTTGGAAGGAAATTTCCATATCATAACCGGGGCAGAAAATGCCATTCAAAATATTGAACGCTGTATTCATATTGCTGGACTGGAAGTTGCCAGTATCGAACTAGAACCATTAGCTTCTGCAGATGCAGTATTGAGCAAAGAGGAACTGGAGGCCGGAGTGTGTTTAGTGGACATAGGCGGTGGTACAACGGATATTGCCATTTTTGAAAACTATGTCATACGCCATACGGCTGTAATTCCATTTGGCGGAAATATCATCACCGAAGACTTGCGCGATTTCCGCATCCTGCGTGATCAGGCTGAGGATTTGAAAAAACGATTTGGTTCTGCCATTCCTTATGATGAATTGCGCAATCAACATGTATCTATCAAAGGCATCAATAATACCGGAAATCGGGAGTTGAATTTATTGAGCGTGTCAAAAGTAATTTCGGCACGTGTAAAAGAAATATTGGCGCATGTAGATTTCCAAATAAAGTTATCGGGCTTTGGAAAAAAACTGATAGGTGGCATCATCCTTACAGGCGGAGGTTCCCAGTTGAAACACTTAATTCAATTAACCGAATCTGAAACAGGACAGAGTGCTCGTATAGGTTTGCCTACCGAACATCTGGCATCTACTAAATTAGTGAACATCGAAAATCCGATTTACGCTACAGCAATCGGTTTGCTTATCAGAGGGTTTAAAATTCTGGATGAAAGTATTTTATCCGAACAACAATACGCCCCTAAAAAAGAAGAAATAAAAATTGTGGCGGAAGAACAGCCTGTTGTCAATACGACGGAACAAAGCGAAGCTGTTCTAGATGAAATAAAATTTGAGAAAGCAGTAGTTGAAGAAGAAGTTGTTTTTACTCCCGATAAATCCAAGCTCAATGAAGGCAGTTTGATTTCTGTGTGGGGTAAAAAACTGGGAAGCTGGCTGCGTTCTGATGTAGATGATTTTGACAATAAGTAAATCATTTTTTTTAATAAATAAAATCGACTAATAAATAAAAAATACAACCATGGAATTTGAAATGTTTAGCGAACACAACTCTATCATCAAAGTATTGGGAGTTGGCGGCGGTGGTTGCAACGCCGTGAATTATATGTATGAACAAGGTATACCCGGAGTAAATTTCGGTGTATGTAATACCGATAAACAGGATTTATTAAAAAGTCCGGTACCTACTAAAATGCAGTTGGGTACAAACCTGCTTGAAGGATTAGGAGCAGGTGCAGACCCTGAAGACGGCAGACGTGCCGCCTTGGAAGCCGAGGAGGAAATTCGTATGTACTTGTCTAATAATACCAAAATGGTATTTGTTACTGCCGGTATGGGCGGTGGAACAGGTACGGGCGGTGCACCTGTAGTAGCAAAAATTGCTAAAGATTTAGGCATACTTACGGTGGGTATAGTTACGCTCCCTTTTAGTAATGAAGGCAAGCCCAAACGAGATAAAGCAGAGAAGGGATTGCACAATATGAAAGAAAATGTGGATGCATTAATCGTAGTGTCCAATAATAAATTGTATGATATTTATCCGGATTTGGATATTGATGAAGCCTTCTCCAAAGCAGATGATATTCTGACTACTGCGGCAAAAGGCGTTACGGAAATTATTACACGCCCCGGCAAAATCAATGTGGACTTCAACGATGTGCGCCGTGTAATGAGCAATAGCGGTGTAGCTATAATTGGTATAGGCAGAGGAGCAGGGGAGGACAGGGCGATGAATGCTATCAACGATGCCATGAATTCTCCGTTGCTTGAAGATGCGGATATTTTCGGTGCCAGAGGTATTGTGTTGTATATCACGTATGGCAATGGTATCAAAATGCGCGAACTGGATTTGATTACTGAGTCCATTCAATCGCAAACACAAAGCGACTGTGAACTGATTTGGGGCGTTTGCAAAGATGATAATTTGGGTGATGAAATTGCAATTACCCTGATTGCTACAGGCTTCCAAAGTGGTGAAATCAGTAAAGAGAGAAAGCAAGTGCAGAAAGCACAACAAGAAAAAGTAGTTCATTCTTTAGACCAGACAAATCAAAAACAAAATACCAATCTATCAGAACAAAAGATTGTACATAGGTTGGAAGAGGATGTAAAAGATAATACGCCAGAAATGGAAGAAAAAGAGGATGAGAGTGATTTATTTATTCCGAATATTGAAGTGACGGCTGAAAAAGAAAATGAGTTTGAGTTTGAAATCAGAACGGAAAAGCAAGAGTTGGATGATATTAAAATCATCGACAAACCTCGTACGGATATTATCAATTCTTTAGAAGATAAAGTAGAAATACATGCTGTTGATAATAACCAGTTTTCGTTGTTTGATACCCACATGGACAAGAAAGTTACACCCGTAGATGAACAAGATCTGGAGCGCGACTTGATAAAAAAACGCATTACACTGGATATGCAAAAACACAATATCAGTTTGTATGAGCTGGAAAAAGAACCGGCATATAAACGCTATGGAGTGAACCTGGAAGGTGGCGAAAATTCGGATCAGTCTAATTTTTCAAACTACACAATCTATACGAATGATGAAGAACCGGGCAAAATAGAAATAAGACCAAATGCTATGAAAGACATCACGCTTGATTAAACAAGCGCACTTTTTCAACAACCGGAAGTCCCGTTTTCACGGGGCTTTTTTATTTTGTCAATTCGTCTCGATTAAGGATAGATGAAAAATCTCAAGTTGATTGTCCGTATTTCTAACAAAAAAAGAACTTAGAAATGGATTAATGTTTAGGTACGATATGTTTTTTGTTAAAATATACAAAATGAAGGGTTAGTAATAAATAAAAGTTGTACTTGGGGCATCAACTATTGCATTGCTCATTGGCTCAATTCGAATTAATTTATTATCAGAATATTTCAATTGGTAGTCTCTAATATAACCCGATAACGAATTAGATATGTGATAGTTATTGATTTTTCCATCGGTGTAAGTAAAATAAAAAGTACTAAAACTAATATTACTGCTACATGTTATGGACGTGCTTGTAATACTGTCTAATGCATCCTGTGTGTAAAAGTAATTTTCTTTTCTCGTACAGCTATAGTTGCCGGATTTTGTAGCAAATAATCTTTTTCCGTTATTATCTGTGCTAAAATCAAGCACATCAATGCGAGGAGCACGACTTACATCTTTCGTAAAAATAACAGGCGATTTTTCCGTAACTTTTGATAAATAAGATCCGTTGTATTCAAAAGTATAAGCATCGGTAATTATTGAATTGCCAATTTGTAAAATTTGATTATTTGAATTGTACACAATATGATCATAAACAATCGAAGTATCACTGTAAACAGAATCATATTGTTGATATGGAATTGTAGTGTGATGTTCAATTAGCTTAGTAAGTCTGTCTTCCGTGTCAAAATAAAAATACCGGGTCATGACTCCTAAAGTATCATGTATTTCCTTAATACCGCTACCTACAGGCAAAATACCGTAAAATGTAAAATTAAAAGGCAGTTGAATGGATGCTGTATTTATTACCTTTTTATTTTCCCGATTACAAGAAGCCACCATGAAAATTGTTCCGAAAATGATGAGCATTGATTTTAATCTTGAAATTTGCATCTTTTAGAATTTATATTACAAAATTATACAATCCTATTCAATAAAAAATATAAGGATCTAAGATTTTAAAAAATTAATTCTGCAACTATGTGTATAATGTAAATTTATCCGGTTTGAAGGAGGATGTACAAAGCAGAATTCATCGCTTCATTATTAACTAATCAACTAATTAACGAATTGCTACATTAACTGTACATTTCCAAATAGGTATCATCAGCTTTGTCTTTTTTCTTGCTGATTTTTTCTTTCAAGCGATCGAATAAATAATATACTGTTGGTACCACAAACAAGGTTAGTAATAGTGAACTGGTTAAACCTCCTATAATTACCCATGCCATTGAACGTTTAAATTCAGAACCCGGTCCGTTAGATAAAGCAATCGGCAACATACCGAATACCATCGCAAAGGTAGTCATCATAATGGGTCGAAGACGCTCTCTTCCAGCTTCTATTAATGCTTCTTTCAAATGCATACCTCGTGCTTTCAGATGATTCGTAAAGTCCACAATCAAAATACCGTTTTTTGCTACCAAACCCATCAACATGATAAATCCGATAAATCCGAAAATACTCAAACTCTCCATCGTTAGTGCCAATGCCAGAACAGAGCCAATCAATGCAACCGGAATCGAGAACATCACTACAAACGGATAAAGTGTGCTTTCATACAACGCAACCATGATTAAATAAACCAATAAGATACCAATACCCATGGCCATACCTAAGCTGCCAAACGACTCTTTCTGATTTTTTTCTTCCCCTAAATAATCAATTTTTACCGTAGACGGCAAACCCGCTTTGGCAATCTTTTCTTGAATTTCTGCAGTTACTGTTCCTGTTGGTCTGCCTGTAGTAGATGCTAAAATTTGCACCGAATTCAAACGATTATAACGTTCTAAAATAGCTTGTCCTTGTATTTCATTTATAGCCGCAACATCGCCTAATCTTACTACAGCTCCTGTTGCTGTTTGCAGCATCGTATTGGCTATATCTGTAACAGACTGTTTATCCGATTTCTCATAAACGATATTGATAGGATATTCTTCTCCTTTATCTTTGAATTTAGATTGATCATTTCCTCTGAATGCAAGTTGTATGGCATTGCCGACTGCAGGAATACTCAAACCCATTTTTGCAATTTTATCCCGGTCGAGTGAGATTTTTATTTCTGTTTTAGCAGACTTCGTACTGAATTCCACATAATCAGCCCCCGGTGTTTTATACACAATATCTTTTACCTTCTTGGCAGCCGCCCACATTTCATCATCATTCGGACTCATCACCACGATTTGTATTTGAGGCTGATTATTACCGGTTACATTAGTAGGTTTAATAGAAAACGTAATACCCGGAATACTGTCAATACGCGGCCGGAGAATATTGCACAGCTGATCTGTACTTATACTGCGTTTATCTTTATCTGTCAAACCCACTGTAATATCAGCCTGGTTAGGTGATTCGATGGTAGTTCCCATTTGCGTACCTACGGCACCTACTTTAGAGAATACTTTTTTTACTTCGGGATATTGCAGAATAATTTTTTCTACATCTTGCACTACACGATTTGTTTGCATTAAAGTAGCTTGCGGCTCTAATTCAATCATCAGGCTAAACTCACCTCTGTCACCATTACCGGCAAAAGAGCTGCCGATAAAGCCGGATGCTCCCAAAAATCCAATTAACCCAAATAGGGCGAGCACCATAATAATGACATATCTTTTATGCGACAAAGCCCATGCTAATAATTTGCCATAGTTATTGGTAAGATTAGTGATGAACTTTTCAAAACCAAGATTGATTTTTCCCCAAAGTGAGTGTTCATTCAGGTGTACTAACTCTGCATAACGTGAGGCTAACAACGGCGTGAGTGTAAATGATACAAACAAGCTCATTAAAGTAGAAAAAACAACTACCAAAGCAAACTCACGTAATATATTTCCAATTAACCCCCCCGCTAAAGACAAAGGCACAAACACCACCACATCCACTAAGGTTATAGCTAATGCGGTAAATGCGATTTCACTTCGACCTTCTAATGAGGCCTTCATCCGGTTTTTGCCCATTTCCATGTGCCTGAAAATATTTTCGAGAATAACGATACTGTCATCCACCAAAATGCCGACCACTAAAGAGAGAGCAAGCAAGGTCATTAAGTTGAGAGAAAATCCCATGATATACATCAGACCAAAAGTAGGTATCATAGCTGAGGGTAAGGCTACTAATACAAAAAATGAACTTCTGAAACTGTGTAAAAAGAAAAGCATAACCATTGCAACAATGATAACGGCAAGTAATAAATCGTGTATCACCGAAGTGGCTGCCTCCAGTGTATAGACAGATTGATCGACTGCAATATCATACTTGAATCCTTTGGTGTTGTATTCCTTTACTATCGTGTCTAATTTTGCTTTCACCTGGCTACTCACTTCCACGGCATTTGCATCCGTCTGCTTGGAAATTTCCATACCCAACCCTACTCTGCCGTTTATACGGTTGATAGAGGTAGGGGTTGATGTAGCATCTGTAATCATCGCCACATCTCCCAAGGTCACCCGACTTCCCATTCTGTTTTCTCTTACAATCAGGTTTCGGATTTCATCAATTGATTTGAATTTTTCATCTAAACGTATGGTATAACGCAACTCCTTGTCTTCAATATTTCCTGCAGGATAGCTCATATTGCTGCCCGCTAAGGTTTGGTAAATCTGGGCAGAAGAAATGCTGTATGCTTTCAGTTTATCATCATTTAATTTTACTTCAATTTCACGTTTAATACCACCAATTAAGCGTACTTGTCCAACGCCCTGCAAATTAAGTAAAAGTGGCTTTACGGTAAGATTGACGAAGTCGTACAATTCGGCATCATTCATATTGGCAAAAGTCGTGAGGCGTAAAACCGGTATTTCACTGGAGCTGAATTTGTTAATCACCGGCTCATCAGCTTCTTGAGGCAAGTCATTTTTTATTTGGTTTATCTTTCGTTCTACATCCTGCTGTGCCAGTGTAGTATTTGTTTTTTGTTTTAATTGAACAATAACCGTAGACACATTTTCCATAGAAGAAGATGATACGATATCCACGCCTTCGATACTGGAGGCTGCATCTTCGATTTTCTTAGTTACACTATTTTGAACCTCTTCTGAAGATGCACCTTTATAAATGGTTTGAATAGATAATATAGGTGCTTCAAACTTAGGAAGTAAGTTGTAATTCAATTTGCTGTAACCCATAATACCGAATAAAATCAGCACTAAAAAGACTACAGAAATTAATAAAGGCCGCTTTACAGCTATTTCGGTTATTGACATTTTACTTGTTGTTTATGATTTGAACTTTACTGTTTTCGTTGATATTGATTAATCCGCTGGTGATTACCTTTTCACCCGGTACTAATCCTGAACGCACTACTATATTTTGCCCGTTTTC
Organism: uncultured Chitinophagales bacterium; assembly: GCA_964584555.1. Taxonomy (GTDB): domain Bacteria; phylum Bacteroidota; class Bacteroidia; order Chitinophagales; family JADIYW01; genus JADJSS01. The sequence goes on along the minus strand of CAZPBT010000072.1, from coordinate 4,389 downwards.
TTCTCCGAGTTCTAATTTTCTTACTTGAACAGTATTGCCGGATACCACATAAACATATGGATTTTTAGTGCCTTCCACTAAGGCCATTTTCGGTATTTGCAGGGCTTCGGCAGGCTTTTTGAATGCGAATTTTACACTTACATAGGTGCCTGCTTTATAGCCGCTATTGGGTATTTCTACTTCTACGCGATAGTTGTGATTTTCATCTCCTTTTGGTGCTATATACTTAATTATTCCTCTCGTGAGTTTACCCGGAAAAACGACAGAGGATATTTGTGCTGCTTGTCCTGTTTTTAAATCATAAACATTGTTTTCACTAACAAATACAACGGCTTTCAATACCGAAACATCCATGATTGTGGCTAACGGAACACCCGGATTGGCAAACTCTCCGGCGTTGGCATTTTTTTGAGTGATGATTCCGCTTATTGGCGCATAAATATTATTATCTGCTATTTGCTGTTGCAGGTTTTCTTTTTGAATTTTAGTGGTCTCTATATTGTAATTAATGTCATTCACGGCATTTGCAGGAGCGGCATCACCGGCAATCAAATCTTGTGTGCGCTTTAAATCATCCTGCAGTTTTTTTATCGTTACGTCGGTGCTTTTAATACCAATTTCCCGTTGTTTCGAATCAATTTTTCCAATAAGCTGTCCTTTGCTTACGTGCTGTCCTGTTTCAACATTGAAAGCAGCTAATTTACCGGGCTGAGTGGCTGTAATGATACCGCTTTTATTGATGTCCAATACTGCAGGAAGTGCATAATCTGTGCTGATGGGCAAGTATTGGGCGTCAAAAGTAGATACAGAAACCGGCACGTGTGTGCGGTCTGTAGGCGTATTGTTTTTGTCAATTACTTTCTTGTTTTGCGTGAGCTTGTAAGCAATTAAAGCTGTAATTGCCACTATAATAATGCCTGCTGTGATTTTACTTTTCATCAATGGTTATTTGTAGATATAAATATTATTGTTAGCTCTGTCAACGTCGAGTTTTGACTGGATGTATTTTACCATAGCGGTAAAATAATTTTGTTCAGCTTCTTTAAATGCATACTCAGCCCCTATCCAGTCTGTATAGGAGATAACCCCTTTCTGATATTGTAAGGTAGTAACATCCAGAATATTGCGGGCCATTTCATAATTTGCTTTATTTATTTTCAAATTCTCGACGGCATTATCCATTTGAGCCTGCGCATTTATCAGCTGTAATTTTAATCCTTCTTCTTTTTGTTTCAAATCTTCTTTCAGGTTGGCAATATTGAGTTTGGATTGCCGAAGAGATGAGCTGGTACGCAATCCGTCAAAGATGGGGATGTCTACACTAAATCCCAGTGCAGAGAAATCGTGCCAATTCGTAAAAGATTTGGAGAATTTTGACCCAAAGGCATTTGCTCCATAACGGGCATAAAATGAAATTTGCGGCATATAGCCTGCCGTGATACGTTTTTGTAAAATGCCCTGTAGCTGTATGTTTTTACGCATTAACTGCAATTCGATTCGATTTCTCACGTTTGCCGTATCAGAATAAGTTTTAAGGTCAATAACTTCTTTAGAATAAACGGTATCAATAGCAATAATACTATCGAGCGGCATACCCATAGCATATTTGAGATTATTGAATGCTACTGTTTTATTTGCAGACAATATCTCTTCCTGACTTAAGATTGCATTGAGATTAACTTGCACTTTATCTACATCAACCTGACGAATAACACCTTTTTCTTTTTGTAATTTCAAGACAGATATGGTTTTCGTCAGCCGTTCTTCATTTTGAAAGATTAATTTCTCATTTTCATTAATAAGCAGAATTGTATAATAGGCAGCAATGGTATTATAAACCAAATCTTGCTGTGTTTTCTCTTTTTTCATCTTGGCAATTTCGTAGCCGGGTTGTATCGCTTTTATGCCTTGAATATAAGACCAGTTGAAAATCATCTGCTCGAGTTGCAATGTAGCTGCTGTATTGTATTTATTTCCAATCTGTAATGTTTGTTCAGGAATCGTTATTCCACCTAATGACATTGAGGGAAACTGTGTAGATTGTAATTTTAAATTATCATCCCACTTCAGTTGTCCATAAATCTGGGGTAAATAGGCAGATTGTCCTTCTCTTTTACGTGCATATGCGATGTCAACATCATTGTTGGACATAATCAGCGATGGGCTGTTTTTTAATGTATAAGCAATACATTGTTGCAGATTGTACTGTGTTTGTGCATTTGTAGTTGCAACATTCGTACAAAAGAAAAACAGGAAACCCAATATGTATTTAACGTCTTTCATTAAAGTTTCATTTTTTTTATCAATTTTTGAAATAATTCAATGCCTGCAGGTGTGGCTATGGCATAAATATTGTATTTAAGTACTTCCAAGTGAATATCAGTAGGTTTGTACTCGCTTTGAATGGGCTGCAACGGCAAAAAACTAAGTTGTAATTGAATAAGCGTGGTAATTTCAATAGAAATTTCTTTTCTGAAATAACCTTGTTTAATTCCTTTTTTAATATTGCGGGCTATGTTCTTATGTGCGAAAATATCACGATGGTTTTCTACGAGCTTCCAGCTCTCCGGAAAGAACTTCATCAGGTCGTTAATAATTGCAGGATGAAAGATTTTTAATTCTTCCTGAATATGCAAACCGATTTGTAATAACTCTTCAATGGCATTATCCGTCTTTTCAGAGATGGCATATATTTCTCTCTCATCTTCTTTTAAATCCATCGCTACGCAAAAATGTACTAAGTCGGCTTTATTTGGAAATTCTTTATAAAGCGTCTTTTTTGAAATACCTAATTCGCGGGCTAAATCATCCATCGTTGTATTGCGAACTCCGTTTTTATAAAACAAAGACCTGGCCTTTTCAAATATCTTTGTTTGAAGCGATGAACATCCGGTATGTATTTTAGTTGTCAATGATGAAAATCAGCTTACAAAAATAAAATAATAAACTATGGAAACTATGATAGGTTTTAAAGTTTCCACAAAATTTATGTTAAATAATTGTACTGCTGTCTTTGAACGATTAACTTTACCCTATGAAAGCATGGGTATTACATACAGCAACATTTGGAATAGAAGAAGTTTCCAATCCGGTATTGAATGAAAATCAGGCATTAATACGCATTAAATATGCCGCACTCAACCACCGCGATGAATGGATAAGGCAAGGGCAATATGCCAAGATAGAATTGCCTGCCATATTAGGCTCAGATGGAAGCGGAGTAGTGGAACAAGTGGCTGATGATAAATATGAAAACTGGGTGGGAAAAGAAATCATCATCAATCCTAATCAAAATTGGGGTGATAATCCTGAAGTGCAGTCGAAACAATATACGATTTTAGGAATGCCTTCTAAGGGAACGCTTGCAAAATATTTAGTATGCGATATAGACCGCCTAGCTGAAAAGCCTGAACACCTGAGTATGGAACAAGGTGCTGCACTACCTTTAGCCGGATTGACAGCATATAATGCTTGTTTTAATAAAGCTAAAATAGCTAGTGGAATGAATGTGTTGGTATCGGGAGTCGGCGGTGGTGTAGCCCAATTCGCATTTTTATTTACTGTTGCATCGGGAGCAAACGCGTATGTAAGCTCCAGCAAAGCAGATGTTATAGAAAAGTGCAAAACACTCGGGGCAAAAGATGGAGCTGATTATAAGCAAGAAAATGCCATTAAACAATTAGCCAAAGAAGCAGGCGGATTTGATGTAATAATAGATTCTGCCTGTGGGGATGGTATGAATGAATTAATATCCACACTTAGACCAACCGGAAAATATGTATTTTATGGTGCCACAAGAGGATTGCCTAATGCGTTAAATATGCGCCAAATATTTTGGAACCAATTACAATTATTAGGCAGCACGATGGGTAGCGATAATGATTTTGTAAATATGATTGCTTTCGTAAACCAACATAAAATTGTTCCCATAATTGATAAAGTTTTTCCGTTTTCGGACACAGAACAAGCTTTTAACAGGATGAAGAGCAGTGAGCAGTTTGGCAAGATAATTGTGCATGTTGATGATTAATTGATTATTTTTACAATACATGACAACCAGCCCGAAATACAGTCGTCCGCCACAAACGGCATTAGAGGTCTTTGAGCTCTTACCCGAAGGCACGCGTTGTCAGTTGATAGATAATACAATTCTCATGTCGCCATCACCAAACACTAAGCATCAAGATGCCCAAATGGATATATGCCATATCTTATTAAATTTTGTGAGAGATAATAATTTAGGTAAAGTCTATACACCGGTAACAGACGTCTATTTTGATGATGAAAATATCTTTCAGCCGGATATTTTGTTTATTTCCAATGAGAATAAATCAATAATTCAGGATGGAAAAATAAAAGGTGCGCCAGACTTAATCGTAGAAATACTTT
>CAZPBT010000071.1:8022-12890 GCA_964584555.1 uncultured Chitinophagales bacterium | reverse complement strand
ATATTTTTTGTATTCTTTTATCATGCTTATCCAGCTTTTATTAATTTTGTAAAATGAGTGAACAAAAAGTAAAATGTCCGAATTGTGGGAGTGTTTTTCCTATTGATGAATTGTTGAGTCATCAGGCGGAAGAAAAATATCGTTTGGCCTTTGAAGAAAAGATGAAAGCACAACAGCATGTTTTCGCAACGCAAGAGAAAGAATTCGCATCCAAACAGGCAGCTTTTGAAGAAAAAAGATTGAAAGCACAAGAGGAATATTTACAAAAGCTGGAACAAGACCGAGAGCGCATTAAAAAAGAAGAACAGGAAAAGACGAGTAAATTAATCCGTGAAGAATTTGAACTTAAACTTAAAAATCAAGAAGATGAATTGAGTGCCCGCAAAAGAGAAAATGAACTGTTAAAACAAAAAGAACTCGATTTTCTAAAAAAGCAGGAAGCACTGCTCGAAAAAGAAAAAGAAATAGAATTACACATACAACGTCAACTCAATACAGAACGTGAACGATTGGCTGAAAAAATAAGCAAGCAAGAACAAGATAAAAACGACCAGAAGCTTAAAGAATTACAATTTAAGCTGGAACAGCAAGTAAAACTGGCGGATGAATTTAAACGCAAAGCCGAACAGGGTTCCATGCAAATTCAGGGCGAAATACAAGAACTGGAACTGGAGGCTATTTTGAAAGAAGCATTTCCTTTTGACCATATTGATGAAGTAGGCAAAGGTGTAAAAGGAGCCGATTGTATTCAAACCGTGAGGAATCAGTTTGGTCAAATTTGCGGTAAGATTATATATGAAAGCAAGAAAACGCAAAATTTTGCCAATGACTGGATTGAAAAACTAAAGACAGATTTAAGAGCACAACAAGCCGATATTGCGGTGATTGTGACACAAGTTATGCCGAAAGATATGTCACAATTCGGCGAAAAAAACGGAGTTTGGATTTGCAATTTTGTGGAGGTTAAAGCACTGGCTTTTATCTTACGACATTCGTTAATAAAAGTTTCTGCTGCATTAAAATCGCAGGAAAATAAAGGTGATAAAATGCAGGTATTATATGATTATCTGACAGGAAACGAATTTGGTGAACAGTGGAAAGCAATCCGTGAAGGATTTTTGGGTCTGAAAATTTCCATACAAAAAGAACGGGATGCCATGGAAAAATTGTGGAAAGCCCGAGAAGTGCAATTGCAAAAAATTTTACTGAATGCCACCCATATCTCCGGTTCAATTGAAGGTATTTCCGGATTGGAAAACGTAGATATACACTTGCTGGATGAATAAATTAGCGCAACAGCGTGATTGTTCCTTTGGTAAAAATCTTTTCGCCGGTACGAGTTTCAGTATATTTTAAAGTCCAGATATATTCATCCAAAGGTTGAGGTGAATTTTTAAATTGACCATCCCACATGATTTGAGAATCTGGTGAAGAAAATAATAATTCTCCCCAACGATTATATATTTCAAAAGCATAATTTGAATAAAATTCGCATTTTTCAATGGGACCAAATAAGTCATTATAGCCGTCATGATTCGGACTAAACGCTTCCGGGATATAAAAATGACAATCGCATGATTTCAATCCTAGTTTGAAAGTATCACGCTCTATCGTACAGCCATCTGTTACTTGCACCCAATAGGTGCCTTTTTGTGTGGCGGTGTAATTGGGCAGATGACTGCCGTCTTGCCATACATAGCGCACATAAGCCGGATAAGTCAATGCTATTGTCCAAGCATCATCCATACAGATTATAGTATCTTCTCCTAGCTGCGGTTTGTTTAGTTTGGGCAGAAAGGAAATTTGAAATTGAATAATACTGTCACAGCCTATTGAGTTTTGCAGGGTGTCCACATATTTTCCAGCTTGCAAAATAGTATCTCCATTGGGTAAGATATAATAAGCATCATAGCATAAACTGGTATCTATGTTAGCGCTGCTCAAAGATTTCAAACTTAAGTAATAATGATAAATGCTGTCGCAACCATTTATGCTGGCATAGCGTACTTGATAATTACCTGCTTGTGAGATGATTTGTCCATTAGGCAAAGTGTAATTATCACCATGACAAATAGAAACAGAATCATAAAAATGATAAACAGGATATGTTGTTAGTTGTATAGTTAAAATGCTGTCGCAACCCACACTGTTTGTAAGTGTATCAGTGTAAGTACCATTTGCAAAATAAACATGTTGATTTAATTTCAGTGTATCTCCAATGCAAATAAATGGATGAATTGTTGCGTAACTTTTATGTGAAGCTTTAATAAACGTGGTATCATAAATGTCTTCCGTACATGCGCTTCTGTCATAAATTTTTACGATATACATACCCGAATCCAAACCGGATAACTGATGTGCGGTATCGCCCGTATTCCATAAATAACTGACAGGCAGTGATGATTGAATGATTTGAATATTTATTTCACCGTTGTTTGCGCAAATGGCATTTGTTTTTGTTTTCGAATAAATGATATCAGTTATGCCCGGGCATTTTAAATAGTTTATTTCTACAGTATCCATAACCACACAACCATTTGCAGTATCTGACGCGGTCCATACATAGGTATATCTCCCCGGAAAAACATCTACATGAACACCGGTATTGTGTAAATGCACGTTGTCAAACACGGAAATACCGGAAGAAGGATTGATTTGTGTCCACGTTCCAATTGCATTCGACGGAATTGAGTTTCCTTCGAGAAAAGTAAAAGCAGTATCCACAATTTTATCCTGTCCCGCATTAGCCGTAACCACAGATGCAGAAAAGTCTTCAACATAAATAGTCTTATTTAAATCACAGTTAAAATGATGTATGCTCAAATAAAAAGTATCCGCACCATTCGGAATAGTGTAAATGACAGGTTGTGTGCCTAGTGTGTCGCCTTGGTTGTTAGTCCATAAATAAGAGGTATTAAAAATATCGGGCGCAATCAATTCTACTCTGCCATCGCATTGCTTTTTGTATGTCGGTACAAAATCTACACTCAGTACTTCAGTAGCAAAATCCATACTAATACCGCAGGCATCAGTGACTTTAAATTGTGAAGTACCTAAAGGCAGGGTAGTATAAAAGATGGAGGTAGAGTCAGTAGTGATTGGTGGAATACTGGAATGCATTACCTCATAAGTGTAAGGTGGACGTCCGTCTGTAACACTCACTTTAATAGTTGCATTATTGCCATTACAAATCAAACCATACGTAGCACTAAGTGATGGTCGGGTATAAAATGGAGTAAAAATAGTATCTGAAAAGAAATTACATTGTGCATTTCCTTTATAAAATACAGCATAATAGGTGCCGTTCTTCAGATTGGAAAATAAACCGGAAGGACTGTATTGGGCTGATGAAGGATTGCCAACTTCTTGTATTGTATAATCCATTGGACTTACGTTGCAAAGAGAATAAAAATTTTCTGCGGCGATAGCATTAATACGAGCCGTATCATAATAGCCAAATGCTTTTACTACAGAATTTCCCGGACAAGAGCCAATAGCATCCAGCTGATAGTGATATAAATCCGGCAAATACAGAGGCTGATAGTTACATCCTTCTGTTAGTAAATATCGACCGGTATCCAGCCCTAAAAAGTAGGAGCTGCTGGTCAGATTCGTATTGTTCCCCGTAATTGTATAAAACTTATTTGGAGGGTTATTTAATAATTCTACCTGCCATGCAAAACGACATCTGTTATTCACTACTTTCACAGTAGGCCGTACACACATGTGAACAGTATCTGCAAATCCTGATTCAGGTATATAGGGAACGGTATCTGTGCCACAGTTGGGATAATATGCCAGCAAATAAGCTAAACCGGGTTGAATGCTGTCATTAAAATGTATACCTGAATCTGATAAAACATGATAAGATGCATCCAGTTGGGCAACATAAGTTGCACCTAAAATACTAGTAGGTGTATAGCTGTTCATACATACTCCGCTACTGTCAAATTGTACACCAATAATTAGCTTTGTACAATTTTTAGTAGCATAAACTAATCTTAGGCGTATTGGATTGATATAATCGTATATAACAGTGTCGCATAATGTGTCCTTTATGCTTATCTTATAGCAACTGTCCGGATGTATAGATAAAAGGCCACTGAATGATGTTGCCACCTGGTGATTATTTAAATCATATAAGGTAAATAAGACATTAGTATCAATGTCGCAATCTTTATACACATAATATTTAACCTGACCGCAATTTTGTGATCGTTTAATTTTTATATTACGATAACATTTATCAGCCAGATTGAAATTCAATATTGCAGAATCACCGCAAGCATTTTTGGCTACAATGGTATAGTTTCCGCTAAGCAGGTGTTGCATAGTCACTACTGTTGAATCATTTTGCATGGTGATATCAATGGGAGTTGGTCCAGCGACTGAATAATAATGAACAGGATAAAAATTGAATTCTTGATTTAAATCATTCAAATATGAAGCTCCGAAATGGATTAGTCCTTTTTCGCAAGTTAATGTATCGGCATAATTAAACTGCATGCGTGTAATTGTCTTGAGCGTTTTTTTACCGCAAGAATCTATTATCCCATAAATGATAGTGTCATTTGTAATTGGAAATCCCGTAACTGTTGGCGAGTTGCTGATTACATCATTGGCAATATATTGAAAACTTTGTCCGTTACCACCTGTAACATTGCCTATAGTAATACTTGCTGCCGAAAAGTTGACACAAGCCAGATTAAAATTAAACGGATTAGTGCCACATACTGTTACTTCATTTGTCAGACCGCAACTGTCACGGATACGCACTTTCATGTCTTGCAAACAAGGATTGGTAACGGTAAAATTTCCCGTTGAGTTTGATTCACTAAATCCGGTTGAAAGCAAGGTATAAACAAACC
>CAZPBT010000071.1:0-7922 GCA_964584555.1 uncultured Chitinophagales bacterium | reverse complement strand
AGAATAATTTCCGGGAGGTAAATTTTGAAATGTTGCCACATTTTGTGCAGGACGCACTATCCCTGTAGTACTGGCTACAATTTGATACAAATAAGGAGAAGTTCCTCCCGATGCATTCACTGTAATAGAGCCGTTTGAACTGCATGTAGATATGGTCGAAGCAGAGGTAAGAACTAACTGCGCTTTAACAACACCAAGCGTTAAACAGAATATTACAGTCAGTACTTTCTTCACACTGATAAAGATAATATAATTACAAATAAATTGTGCGTAATTGAAAAACACCATTTTTTTGAGTACAAACAATTGAAGTTGTAATTGATTGAATAATAGTATATTGTAATTAAATTAGTTGAAAATCAGATTACAAATGAAGAAAAATATCTGATTCTATTTTAGTTTATAGCATTGCATTTAATTTGTCAGTTCAATACGAAAATATAATTAACCCGTAGCAATTAATTATTTATATTTGCCCTATAAAATAATAGAATGAAAAAAATAATTTTGCTTTTAAGCCTGTTTGTAAGCATTGTTATAGTGCAAGCCAAAGACAAAGGACCCAAAGTGGATATGAATGGTGATACGGTAACCGTAGATGGTGTAAACCAGTTTATTTTTGAAAAGATTAAACCTGTACCGGGTATCTATAATTACTATATAAAAAGTTTAGATGGCAAAAAATTGGCTTTTTTGAAGTTTCAGGATTATCATGACCCAAAAGAAATTAGTTCTGCAAATCCTAATGGCAGAGTTTCGTATTATGAAGTAACATTTTTGGAAAGCAATCAAATAGCTGAAATAATGGTATATGCCCGCCAAATAAAAATGGCTGAATATATCGTTAAACTGAACTTAGTGAAAAACGGAGAAATAACTCCTGAGGCTGAACAAGAATTTATTATGGTTAACGGTCGAGAATATTCCAGAAAAAGAAATGAACTCAATGGTGGCAATACGATTATCATCAATAATTCAGAACCTGAGCCAAAAAATAAGTTTAATATTAATATAGGACGATAATTTTTTCTTTAGTCAATTGACCTGAATTAGCAATTACTTATTTCGTTATTTAATAACTGCACAATTTGTTGTGCATGGGTGACAATCATAAAATGACCACCATTATTGACAATATGAGTTACTCCTGTTTTTGGCAGAGGGAGTATTTTGTCTGCATTTCCATGTATATGAATAATCTTTTTGAGCGTATGTGTTGCTTTCCAGTTTAGTACTTGAAAGATTGCCCATTTTAAAAAATCGGGGTGAGTATCGTGAATAATAATATCCAATAACTTTTTGTCTTCAAATTTACTTACACCAAACAAGAAGGCATTTAGTTTATCCAAATGGATAAGTGATTTAGCAGGTAAAACACTTGTCCAAAGTGGATGCTTAAAGAGCTTGTAAAACTTAGGAAGTTCATCTTCATGTTTAATCACCTAAGGCAGCTTACTCAATTGTTCATCTTGTGTAAAACGGGAAATGTCCATGCCTAAATTGAGTGCGACTTGCTTATACGTTTTGGCTTGTTCTATATTGTTTTTCAGTAAATAATATTTTGCTGATAAAAATGCATACTCCGCATTTTGTGGGTCTGCATATCGATATAAAGCCAGGATATTGGGCAGATTATCTAGCTTGTTTTGCCTTAAACTTTCAGTAGAAACTGAATAGGCCGCCAATGACAAAAAACCTAATAAGCGTTCGTAAATTCCATATTTATCGGTCTTAGCCAGTGCATAGAGCTTATTGGTTTCTGTTTTCCAATAAAGAGAATCTTGGGTTTGCAAGTTCGCAATGTATTGATTTTTTAGTTTGGTTTCTTTCTGATACTGATTCTCCAGTTGTTTCATCTCATTTAAAAATGGCTGACTTTTCACTACAGTGCCTATAATGTTTTTTACGGGCTGCACATTGCTGAGCTTATCAAGCATAATAATCGTTTTTTTGCCATTGATATAGGTCTTATAGTATTGTTTTGTTTTATAAAGTTGGTTGACATTTTTGACAAATGCAATATTGGTTTTTTGAATCAACTTTGCATCCCATTTAATTTCATTTTTTTGCATCTTGCGGAATAAAAACCATTTAAAAGCATCTGTTGCGGTGAGGCTGTCCGGCCAGCTGTGTTTGCCTTCCCATTCTATCTGCAAATGATTGGTATTGTTTTGTTGTGAAATATCATAGGCGAGTAATTCGGTGTAATTCATATCTTTTTTACCATTGATACCTAATAAATCCGGCTGATGCTGCATTTCGGGATAAACAGCACCACCATATATGACAGAGTGATAGTCAAAATTATCCGCACAATACATAGCCGCTTTAGCACCACCGGAAAAGCCCCATAAACACATATTGTCTTTACTCATCTCCAGCTTGCGGAGTACTTCTGTTGAGATTGCTGCAAAATTTTCTGCAATGGCATTAAAGCTCATGCCATTTTTCGAGGCGTTGTTGCCAATCAAGACTACACCCAGACTATCTGCAATCGCTTGATATAATTTCAAAGGATAACTTCCATCTCCGGAAGGATCGAAAAAAAAGTATGCGATGCGTTTACTGTAATTTTCTTTTTGCGGAATATACAAGGCATATGACAACTTGGGATTAACTTCTAAAGCACGAGCGCTATATAACTTGCCGCGTTGCACGGTATCCTGACTGTGGGCATTACACGAGAAGAGCAACAAGCAACAAACTAAAATGGAATAAGTTGTTTTCATCGATTCATTTTTAGCATCAACTAAATTACAGAAGATGCTGACAGGATACTGCTTTAAATTAAAAAAACTAATCTGCTTGCACATCATTCAGAATTTCTTCAGCTCTAGCTTTATCTTCAGCTCTCACATACAATTTTACACCTCCGTAGGCAATGGTTCGCAGCCAGTCATTTTGTACTAAATTTTCATCTTTCAAAAAACAGAATACATCATACGCATCCAGTTTGGATTTTGCCAGTTGGGCATCTATCACCTTGAAATAAGTTTGTATCAACACTAAATCATCGTACATGGTTATTGATTTTCTGCACAACCGTTTAAGGTCATACGTTTATAATAAAAGGAGGCTTCATACGGATAAATTTTATCACTCATCCCATCCGAGCATTTTCCGGTTTTCATTAGCTTTAATGCAGCAGGCACTGTTTGTGCATCTTTTAGATAGTAAGCAATATGATTTTCTGACTGCGTAAAACTATCGAGTGTAAAATATGATGAGTCTGCTTTTTCTGTCAAAAAAGTAAACAGAAACGTGTCTTGTTTTATGGTGAAATTCCAAAATGGTTCCGTACCAGTAACCCTAACTGTCGGCATTTTTGTATCGGCCTTAGTTTTAATTTCTGCCTTATTATTTGTCAAAATACTATCTTGAATTGTTGAAATTGTCGCAGACTGTTCACTTGATGTAGGTGTTTTTATTGTACAAGAACAGAAAAAACTAATAGATACGAAGAGTAGAATATTTTTCATATTAAAATAAAGTTCCAGTGTGAGAAGGTGGCACTTTCCCAATATGATGATACGCTTTTGCCGTAGCTTCTCTGCCGCGAGGCGTACGTTTCAGGTAGCCTTCCTGTATTAAAAATGGTTCATATACTTCTTCCAACGTACCGGCTTCTTCACCAACGGCTGTAGCAATAGTAGTAATACCTACAGGACCTCCGGCAAATTTTTCTATTATGGCTTGCAAAATGGTATTGTCCATTTCATCCAGTCCATGTTCATCCACATTCAATGCTTTTAATGCGTATTGCGATATTTCCAAATCTATTTTGCCATTGCCTTTAATCTGTGCAAAATCCCTTACACGGCGGAGCAAGGCATTGGCAATACGTGGAGTACCTCTGCTTCGCTTGGCAATCTCAAACGAACCTTTTTCATCAATTTCTGTATTTAATATTCGGGATGAACGTTTGATGATATGCTGCAAAACCGTCGCCGGATAATATTCTAAACGAAAGGTAATGCCAAAACGTGAACGCAAAGGTGCTGTAAGCAAACCAGAACGTGTGGTAGCGCCAATGAGTGTAAACGGATTCAGTGATATTTGTATGCTGCGTGCACTGGGACCACTGTCGAGCATGATGTCAATTTTGTAATCTTCCATAGCAGAATACAAATATTCTTCAATACTCGTATTTAAGCGATGAATTTCATCAATAAACAAAACATCATTAGGTTGCAGGTTCGTAAGCAATCCGGCAAGGTCGCCCGGCTTTTCCAATACAGGGCCGGAGGTCATTTTCATTTCCACCCCCAATTCATTGGCTATGATATGAGATAAAGTTGTTTTGCCCAAACCCGGAGGTCCGTGCAACAAAACATGGTCGAGTGCTTCATCTCTTTTTTTTGCAGCTTGAATGAAAATTTGCAGATTCTCAATAATTTGCGGCTGACCGGAGAATTGTTCAAAAGCCTGTGGACGCAGTACTTTTTCTAATTCTTTTTCGGTATTGGATAAATACTCCCCACTGGCATCTAAATTCGGATTCTGCATAGACAAAGATAAGAATTTACTTTTTTCGGCTAAAAAATTAAATATCAAAGAAATTTTTTACTTTTATTTTAACTAAAATACGTAATATGAAAAACACACTCTTATTTTTTATCGCAGGAAGTTTATGTTGTATCAGTTGTAAACATAAAACGGAAGAAAGCAGTAAAGAAACAACAGCAGCCGCACCTGAAAAAACAGGAACCATTTTATATTGTACGGGACAAGCTGTAGAAACTCCACATGGTGATGAAATATACAGATATACAGATACACGTTATGATGAAGAACATGTGGTACAAGTGTCAGTTGAGCAGGACAGTTTCTTTATGTATGAAACAGTTAAATCAAAAGAGAAACCTGATGAGTATATGTTAGTGGATGTTTCTGCATTTGCATATAAAGATATGAATCCATCAACAGAAGAAGGTGTTTATACTTCAGAATACGATTTGGATTTGACTGATGGGAAGAAAGAGCATCAGACCGTTTTTTTTATCAAGGCTAAAAATGAAGAACGTATATTTAAGCAAAGAACTTATACTTGTATTGACCCGGATGGTAATAATTTTTCACAAAATGATTTATTTGGTGCAAATATTGCCTGTTCTTCTATGGAGAAAGCAAAAGAAATGGTAGAAAAAATAAGAGCAAAACTGCCTAAATAATAGCAGCTGTTACAGAATTAATTATAAACATTTATCTGCTAAATGCGTATTTTTAGCATCTGATTTAAGATATGCTGAAACGCGTCGATAAAGTAGTATTGGGTTCATTTATTTTGCCATTAGTGATTACTTTTGGCTTGACTACTTTCATTTTCATGATGCAGTTTCTATGGAAATACATCGACGATTTTGTAGGTAAAGGTTTAGAAACCAGTTTGTTATTTAAGTTAGTCGCACTATTTGCATTAACTATTATTCCGATGGCTCTGCCTTTGGCTATTTTGCTTGCATCTACTATGGTGATTGGCAATTTAGGCGAAAACAATGAACTTACAGCGTACAAATCGGGTGGCTTGTCACTTTTGAGAATAATGGGCAGTCTGATTGTTTTTACCTTCTTTTTATCAATAACCGCATTTTATTTTTCAAATACTATTTTGCCAAAGGTACATCTCAAGTTTTTTTCTTTGCTGTATGATATCAGGAAACAAAAACCCGCACTGGATATTAAAGAAGGTGTCTTTTATCGGGGTATCTCAGGCTTCGCCATTAAAATAAAAAAGAAAGCACCCGATAATAAGACGCTATATAATATTATGGTGTACGACCATTCCAATGGTAAGGGTAATGAAAGTGTGGTAATGGCGGATACGGGAAAAGTGGAACTCAGCAATACGGGTGAATTTTTAGTACTGACACTTTTTAACGGCAAGCAATATCAGGATGTAAAAAAGAGAAATAATCAATCTGACGAATCAAAAGCCGAACAGACCACGATGTCATTTAAAAAGTGGCAAAAAGTATTTGACTTACGAGAGTTTAAAATGACTCGCACCGACCAGAATTTGTTTAAGTCCAATTATATCATGTTTAATACCCGTCAATTGCGGCAAGAATCCGATTCCTTACAAAAAGACATCCAAAAGAAATATGTGGATATACAGACAACTGATGCATCTTACTTTTCTTTCCTGAAAGACAACAATCCAAAACCAGACACGAATGCCGGTCTGAATTATGCAAAAATTAATTTCAATAAGATTTTCAGTCGAGATATAACAGAAACGGCTTTAGTCAATGCTAAAAATAATTGCAACAGTGTAAAAAGCAACATGGAAATGAGCGCAAGTGATCTGAAATATAAGGAGGAGAACTATGTAAACTACATCTGTGAATGGTATCGGAAATTCAGTCTTTCATTTGCATGCATCGTCTTGTTGTTTGTGGGTTGTGCTATGGGAGCCATTGTACGCAAAGGCGGTTTCGGCATACCGATTTTAATTGCAGTATTATATTTTGTCTTGTTTCATGTACTCAATGTAGTAGGCGAGAAGCTTGCCAAAGGTTTGGTCATTCCTCCATTATTCGGCATGTGGCTTTCTACTTTGGTCTTGCTTCCGCTCGCCTTATTTTTAACTTATAAAGCCAATAACGATTCCGTTTTATTCAGAAGTGAATGGTACGACAAATATTTTTATAAAATTATTGCAGGAATAAAAAATCTTTTTTCACGTAAAAAAGAGGCACAAACGACATGATAGTTTATCTGCTTATTGCATTTTGTTTATTAGTATTGTTTTACGCCTATGCAGGCTATCCTCGCTTATTGGCAAAAAATGCAATAGGCAAATCACTTTCGTATGCAGCCTATTTGTCGCAAGAAGAATTACCTCATGTCTATATACTTATTCCTGTTCATAATGAAGAAAAAGTAATTATTCAAAAACTGAAATCGGTATTTGAATCAAGCTATCCTCAAGAAAAAATACAAGTCTTGATAGGTATGGATGCTTGCACAGACAATACAAAGAAATATATACAGGAGAATTTTTCCACTTATCCTATACAACTTTTCGATTTTACAGAGCGTCAGGGCAAGCCGGCATTATTGAATAAACTCATGGCACATGTTACTGAAAAAAATGCAATAACGATATTCACAGATGCAGACATTTTCTTTAATAAGCATACACTGTTTGAGTTGGTAAAATATTTTAAGGATGAGCGTATCGGTTTAGTAGATACACTAATTCAGACACAAAAGAACACGGATAATAACGAACAGTTTTACTGGAATTACGAAAATGAAATAAAATGGAATGAGTCTTTAGTATATGGAAAAATTACTGGTCCATCAGGAGGCTGTTATGCTATCAGAACGAGTTTATTTGAAGAAATTCCGGCTAATTTTGTAGTGGATGATTTTTATATCGGGATGAAAATTGCCCTCAAAAAATATCATACTATTGTAAATCAAGAAGCACTTGCTTTTGAAGAAATCCAAACGAACTGGGTGCAGGAATTCAAAAGAAAAAGAAGAATTGCTTCCGGTAATTTCCAGAATTTGTGGTATTTCAAAAAGACTGCCTTTCAAGTCTATACTCCGCTGGGGTTTATTTTCTTTTCTCATAAAGTTTTGAGATGGAAAACCCCATTTATATTATTGATTTTATATTATTTGCTGTTATTTAAGGTAACATTGCTTATTCTAATCGTAACATTTATTTTGCCTGTTTTTGATGCTATTTGCGCTATTTTTGGTTGGGCAATTAAGCCACTCCGAAGATTGCATTATTTCCTTTTTATGAATCTTGCAGTTTTTTGGGGTTTTATTAATTTTTGTAAAGGAATAAAATCAAATGTCTGGCAACCAACACCACGCAAATAATATACAGTTAGATACTATAGAATCGGCTGTAGATGCTATTAGAAATGGCAAATTAGTCATAGTAGTAGATGATGAAGATCGAG
>CAZPBT010000070.1:0-12941 GCA_964584555.1 uncultured Chitinophagales bacterium | reverse complement strand
CGATAACACTGTGCACAACGCAAGCGCAAAGCGCCAGCGTGTGCACTCTTCCGTTGTGTGATATACTTTAAATGTGGTACCACCAATAAAGGGGAAAAACACCTAATCAAAAAGGGTGATTATACTCTTTAAAATTATTTTAAGCAAATGTTTCTTTGCTGAGAATAAAGGGAAAGCCGAAAACCTTACAGAGTAGGCATAAAAACTAAAACCAAAAAATATGAGTAATTACGCAATCGACACAGCTGCCAGATTTGGAGAAATTCCATTTGTAGAGTTTACAAAAGAATTAGTAACAGGAGTTTTTGACTCTTTAGTTGAAGCCCATATTCTTCAAATGGAAGAATATGCAACTTTTGTTAATTCATTAACGCAGGATTTATCCACATATATTAACAATACTCAAGATAATGTAACATTTGACCAAATTTCAGACTTCGTTTTAAATTATGAGTTACCAATTATTGATTCTACTGCACTTACTACAGCCCTTAATCAATTACAACCTCCATCATCCCCACCATCCACTCCACCAACGACTTCTCCACCCGCTACTACAGATACCTGGTGGGGAGGATTAATCAATGGTTTAGCACCAGCTGTTGCTGGATTAGTTGACAAAATAAAGGACCCTTCTGAAGTCGCTGGATTTGACGCTTTGAACAATTATAACAACCAAGTTTTACAAGGAGTGGCAATTACAGCACGAACAATTCCAACATATTATGAAATTAGAAATGCTATTGCAGCATTAATTACTTCCAATAAGTATGGCTTATTGCAGACAATGGCAAAACAAGGAATGATGCGTTTAGTGGTTACCGAAGGCGAGATTGAGACAAAAATTACTTTTTCTACTTGGAATAATTCATCGAGTGGTACATCTACAGAGGATAAAGTAAAAGACAAAACGAAAACAAAAGACAAAAGGGGAATTTTTGGTCAGATATTCAAGGGAAAAGACAAAACAAAGACTAGAACAGTTACGGTTAATACTGCCAAATCATATCAAAGAGATTCAAGTGGAACAAGAGTAGATATATTCGGTAGAGTACTAATTAAGTTCAAAACAGATTATGCACCACTAAACGGTTAAAAATGGAAAATAATTTTTCAATAGTAAGTTTAGGGTTTGCTGAATTTGTTTCGCAATTAATTCACGAAACATTTGATGCTATACTTGACTCTCAGAATTATCAAATAGACAAGTATTTAGAGCTTGAAAAAGCTCTAAATACTTCTAATTCAGAATTTGCAAAAAAATATTTAACCATCTCGGAAATCAATGAATATATAACTGATAAAATTGGGTTTGAATTAATAGTCAACATGATTTTAGGGGATAAAGAAATAGTAACATTGTCAAATATATTATCTAGTATCGAATCAAACGAAGTTGTGAAATCAAAATTAATTCAATTTCAGTATGATTTAATTTATTACCATTTATTAGAAATTTTGATAAACGAAAAAAAATCAAAAATTCGAATGTTCGTTGAAAGACCGGAATTAGCAAGATTATTTGTTGATAGTGGAGAAATTAAGGCAAAACTAAATTTATACTGCCTAAACGAAGAAATTCAAACAAGTTCAAAAGAATCCAGTGAACCGACAACAATGTCAAGATTAAAAGAAGAAAGTTCTCCTATTAACGAGAAAGTCTCTTTCGAAGTTAAAAAGTTAGATTTTTCAAAAATTTCGCTTGTGGGTAAAAGAACAGATGTAAAAGCAAGCGAAATTATGGATAAAACAACCGGATTAAAAACTATTTTGATAGATAAAGAGAGTGTCAAAGGCAATGAAATAAATTTTAATATCCCTTCAGCAAGGATAATCGCAAATCCAATTCATTCAAATAGTTCATCAGCTATTTCAAGTGAAGTAATAATCAAATTCAGAAGTATATGAATATACACTCAATATTAGAGGAACTAATTTTATTGTTTAAATTGATAAATAATAAGCAACTAATAATAGATTCCATTGAACTAATTGACGAATTGGGCAACAGAATTATTGTACAATAAAGTAAGTACATCACACAACATCGTGTATAAGAAATAGCGATTTCGGTGTTAACTCAAATTTTAATGGTCTGATTAAAGTCAGTGTAAAACTGAAAGTGAAGGGCTTTTTTATCCGCTACTTCTTATACACGCAATCCGTTCGACGAAACTAAATAAAAATAAAACAATATGAATACAGAAAATTTATCTGAGGAAGAAGTCAAATCCCCGATTGTCATTTTAGATGATGATGATGATTTTGATGAACAAGACGATGCAAATTTTTTGCCTGTCATAATCCCACAAGACGACAAGCACTTCAACCGTATGGGTTTTTACTGTGCTATTGGAGAAAGCGAAAATCCCAAAGAGAAATTTGATGCGCTTTTGCTTCGCCACAAGGAAAGTATAGATGAAAAATTAAAACAAATAGAAACCCACTTTCAACTTGATATTTTAAGGTTTGAAACGAAAATCGAAGAATTGAAAAAAAAGTTAGAAGAAGAGAAGTTTAAACTCTTTACACACAGATTTGATATTGATGAATTGATTAAAACAAAAAATGCTTTACAAGTTGAAGTGAACGATTTGGAAGCGGAAATAAACAAACTTTACAAAGATTTAGGGGAGCAAAAAAGCAAACTCATCGAAAACCGAATTGAGGATGTAAAATCTGAACTTGCAAAACTTGTAGAAGGATATGATAGTATAACAGACCAGAAAAATAAAATAAACACAAAATCTTTTGACAATAGCAGGGATGCGTTGAAAATTAAAGTTGATTTGTTTCAAAAGTTTGCAGATAGTTACAGTAATATTTATTTGGGAATTAAAAAGAAAATAGAAATCTTGAATATTGCAGGAATTGGCGACTATATTTCCAGTTTCTTAATTTATGCAGGCTTTACCGCAACGATTGCGGCGGGTTGGTTTTTCTCAATCTACGCATTGAAGAATAATCTAAATAGTGAAAGCACTTTATTTTTCTTGTTATCAGGGCTATTTAATTTTGGTCAAGAGTTCATTACTGCATCGAATAGTAAAGTCCTTGCTTCATTGTATATGACTTTTAGTTTAATAATTTTTTTGACCCTTACTGGCGGGATTGCTTGGTTTTGCCAATGGTTGTTAGACAAATACGAAAAAAGAAGTACGAAAAACAAACTTGTGTTTGAAATTAATGAAGACGAAAAATTTGTATTCAACACCCAAATTTCGGCTAAAACTTTTCTCTCTTTTTGGTTACAAATAATACCTTTTGTTTTTATTTTAGGGATTGTTTTTATAATTCTTATTTTAGGAAATGCGGCTGGAAATGTAACTAAACTTGACATTTCACTATCAGGACAAGTCGCAGGTACGGCGATTTCTTTTTTGTGTACAGGTATAGCGTTCCTCTATATCACAAAAGTCATTGAACCTCGAATTGAAAGACAGGCATCCAATAATACTCCGATTTCATGGCTACGCTCTAACATTGAATTGTTTCTTTTAATAACGATATTTTTAATTTCGATTTTCGGGCTTTTGTTTGGAGTTGAAAAACTAACAGGAATAGCAGTAGGCAATCGTTTTATTTCGTTATTGGAATTTGCTATTTGTGTTTTGCTGACATCTTTTATGTTGGGTTATGGGTTAAGATATAAAGGGCTAATATCAACAACCGAATATTTAGAAAGGAGATTAAAAGAATTAACGGATGCTATTAAAGACAATTCTCGGGCAAGACCATTAAATCTAATACTTGCTGAGGGAAAACTTTTCAATAAAAAATACTTGGAATTACAAGAAGAACTATTAAATCTTATTATTGCTAAAACAAAGGTAGCCAAAGACTTTCTGCCAGGTGAGGACAGGAAAAAAAGTCATAATTCAGCAAAGAAGAAAGAAAATTGGTGGAGTAGATTTTTTAACAACTCAAAAACAGTTGAAGCAGAAAATGATGATACTGAAACGTTGGTATTTGAAATGTCACCAATTGAAGAAGTCTATTTTCCGGGATTTAAAAACCATATTGATGAACTCAAATCGCAAATAACATCTAAAAATGCAGCGTTAGGTAAAGCCGAAAAGCAATTATCCGCTATCAAGGAAGATAAAAGTGATTATGCAACTACACTTGTAAAAAGCATAAAAAAAATAGAAACCAAGATTAGTAATTTAAGAAAGGAAATTACTAATCGTTATTTTAAATGGACACAGACTATTGACGTTCAAAAGAAGCAAGGCGATAAAGAAAATATGGAAATTTGGGACGGGTATAATTTGGGTATGTGGTACAGAGAAAATGGGATTGGACCAACACCAGATTATTACGTTTTATCCAAAAATCAATTAAAATTAGGTGATAATGACAACAAGTAATAACAACAATGATAGCACGTCAAATGCTAAAACTATTCCCCAGAAGACATTTTGGCAGAGAGTAAAGAATGTATTTGCCCCAGGGGTCTTACAAAATACAGAAAATCCCAATTTCATTGAAGTTGAAGCCGAAACAGAAGCCCCTGACCATGAAAAGCAATTTGAGGGTATTGGAAGGATTTACAAGATTAATATTATAGATGACATTTCAAATACTAAAAAACAATTCTTGGAAAGTATTACCGAAATTGGTTCGGATTTCAGAAAATTAGGTGTTTTAGACGGTGCATTAGAGCAAAAAACTAATTCAATTTATGATATAGTCAGAACAAGGGTGTCTCATATTCGGGCATACATAGATGCTGTTTTTCAAGGTGAGAAAGATAGCACAGAAACCGAATTTACAACAAAGAAAAAAATCTTTGAAAATTCCGAAAATGATTATAAGTCGCAAATTGAATATACAAAATCACTTAAAGGAAGTTATAGGTGGAATTACAAAAATTTCTCACTTGCAATGGGTGTTATTTATATAATAGTTGCCATCCTACTTGTTTTTGCAGACATCCCATTGTCGTACTTACTTACAAAGGAAGCATTTGCTTTGGAAGAATTGTGGCAAACCGTTTTGATGTCCATTGGAATTGCCTTATGCACAATTTATGTAAAAATATATTATGATGAATATTTTGCATTTCCAATGGAGAAAAGTGTTAGCCAATTTAAATCGGTTAATTTGAAGGGAATTGATGACGATGAAGTAGAAATAAAACAAGTAAAAAAAGTTTGGAAGAGAAGGTTTACAGCCAAGACTATTATGTTAATATTTTCAATGCTAACTATTGTGTGTTTAGGGATTGTAAGATACAATTTTTTCATTGCTGAAAAAGTAGTAGTAAAAACTGAAACATCACCTACTCCATCAGGATTAGATTTTTCAAATAGGGTTCAGCCTGATAATTCGTCCTCTAATTCGGAGCAATTAAATAGTGCATACAAGCATTGGAGTACACCACTTGCATTTATTCTAATCACCTTACTTTTTCCAATGATTGGCGGAGTTTGTGCTTCCTTGGGTTCCGATAAAATTCAAAACTATAAGGAGTTAGTCCAAACAGATAAAAATTGTGAAAACAAAAGAGAGATATATTTACAAGCCTTGAAAGAACTTAATGAAGTAGAAAAAAGGCTAAAAAACTGGGAAAGTTATTTGAAATGGAGTGACGAAAAAGGCACATTTGTTAAAGAATACACTTCCTATTTCATTGCTTGCTATGTTCATGGATACGAAAGGGGAATATTACAAGCAAATTTAGGAAAAGACCTATTCAATAAAGCCGAAGAAATGAGAAGGAAACTTATGGCAAGGCAGATATTCAGCGTAACCAAAAGTATTAGTTCAAATGATTTATACGCTGATTTTCAAGCATTAATTAACAACCAAAATAACGGTACACCGCAATGAAAAATTTAATACTTTTCATCTTTGGGTTAACTATTTTGTCATGTGGAGGTGACAAAGGGGTAGAAAACAACTCAACCAATGAAGTTAATAAAACTAAACAGTCTGAAAAAATTCATGCCCTGATATTTTGTGATTTAACATCTAGCGTTGATAGTGTCCTAATAAAGGAAGTTGCAGGGAAAGCCTTTGAATTAATTTACAACCTTCCACAAGGTTCAAAAATTGAAGCGTACCCAATTGATGACAATACATATTCTGACGTTATCTTTTCGTGTGAGATACCGATGAAAGAAAGTAAGTTGAGTATTGATGAGAACAGGTTTAACGACCAATTAAAAAGCCTTGCAACTAAATTTGGGACATCAATATTTGAAAAATACAAAGTAATTAATTCTACTGATGTAACTCGCCAATCAAGTTGTATAATAGCAACACTTGAAACTGCCTACAACTTTTTTAAAGATAAAAACAAAGATGAATTCAGATTTGAGTTAATTTACTTTTCAGATATGATTGAGCAATGTGCTAATTCCCAAGCAGGGGCGATTTATATTTGCGGTAGTAAATTTAACCCAAATAAAAATAAAATCATTAATCAAGTAGAAGAAAAGTACAAGCCAAATTTTAATTTGAAATCGTTGATTGACAACAACGTTTCAATGATAGTTACGACTGGATTGATTGGGGATGAAAAGTGTTTGCGTTCAGATGAACAGCGAGAAATATGGTCGAAAGTTTTCAGTAAAGTTGGTTATTCGGATGCTGATTTTAAGGCTTTTCATTTTAGACAAGGGCTTCCAGACAGGCTATTAAAAAATTAGAAAAAATAATACTCCCTCAATATAAAATATTGATTACCAATGAAATGAATAAAATCGTCGAACAAAGCACTCCCGACCATGCCGCCCAAGCCCAACCCGCAAAGCCCAACGCAGGGCGGCACGGCGGGAGTGCAACCGTTGTGCGTCATTCTATGGCGACCGTGCTAACATCAAACTGACTGACAAAAAATGGACGACAGAAAATACGAAAAACAAACAAGCCAACGCTTCAGCAAAAGCAAAAGAGCTGCAACCCTTCGCACAAGCCGACACAGTTGCAGCACATTTGCTTTTGCCCCAACGCACCATAAAAAATTTAACTTTGACAACTAAAATCTAAATATCAAATTTATGAAATCAAAAATCGCTTTATTCGCCTTGACAGTTTTTGCACTTGTTTTTACAAGCTGCAACACGACAACTAAAAACAAAAAAATAAAAGTCGGTTACTTGCCGATGGTGTCCAGCTTGACACATTTTGTTGCTGTTGAAAAAGGTTATTACAAAGACGAAGGATTGGAAGTAGAAGCCAATCCGATTAAAACGAGCAACCTCATTGCACAAGATCTTGTTGCAGGACACATTGACGCTGGCATTGAACTTTCAATCGTTCCGCTCTTAAAGCAACTTGAAAATTCTCCCAACGCTGCAAAGATTTTTTCTATCAGCAGCATTACAAGCGAAAACGGCTTTGACGGAATTTTAGTCAAGTCGAATTCCACAATGACAAAACTTGAAGACCTTTCAGGGAAAAAAATCGGTGTATTCTCTGGTACAACAGCAAAAAATTCTCTTGCTGAAATTTTCAAAACAAAATTTCCAAATCTTACTTTGCCCACTTTCATTGAGTTAGACCCGCCTTTACACATTCAATCTTTGGAGAACGGGGACATTGACGGACTGTTTGCTTATGAACCGACATTGACTTTGGGAATTGTAAAAAATGGCTTCAAAAAAATATCTACTTCCATATACGCAATGCAATACTCACCAAACCCAATTGGTATTGCAGCGGTAAATAATAAAGGGTTAGAAGAAAATCCTGAAACGGCAAAATCATTTTTCAAAGCGATTGACAAAGCAGTTGATTTCATCAAAAACAATCCATCGGAGGCGAGAAAGATTTTAGCAAAGGCAACAAACCTTGATGAAAATGTTGCAAATGCAATGAATATTATGCCTCTTTCCGCATCCACACAAATTGATTTTAATAATCTCAAAGGTTATTTAGATGTTTTGAAAAACATCGGAGAAATTAAATCAACACCCAATCCGCAAGACATTTGCATTAAGCAATAGAACACAATGAGTATAGAATTACGAAATCTGACTTTTGAATATACTTTTCCAAAAACAAAAGTTTTGGAAAATATCAATTTGAAAATTGAGAAAGGGGAAGTTGTTGCATTAATGGGCGGTAGCGGTTCTGGAAAATCTACACTCATAAAAATAATTTCTTCCTTCCTCAAACCGACAAGCGGGGAAGTTTTGATAAACGGAAACAAAGTTGAATTAAATCATCCTTTCAAAAGTATCGCTTATGTTTCGCAATCCTCAACAAAAACTTTATTTCCTTGGTTGAATGTTGAGGACAACATTTATTACCCTAACAAACTCCGTAATCATTTAAACAGCGAAACAAAAAACTATTGCAATGAACTTTTAAAAATTTTAGGAATAGAGCATAGGCGAAAATCTTTTCCCTTAAAACTTTCGGGAGGAGAACAAAAGCGACTTTCGTTAGCAGTTTCATTGAGTTACCAACCCGAAATTATTTTGCTTGACGAACCATTCTCTGGAATTGACTTTAAACTTGCAGAAGAACTTTGGGATGTTTTGTATTTGGACTTTCAAAAAAGAAATCCAACCGTTTTATTTGTTACGCATAGTTTGGACGAGGCAACCATTTTAGCGGATAGAGTAATATTTCTAAATCACTTAAAGGGATTATCAAAAGCCGAAAAAAACATTTTTGACTTTGGAGAAAATCATTTGGTGAATAATCATAAAGACCGATATAAATTATTGCTCAATCCCTCAATAGTGAATTACAGAAATTATCTTTTGGAAAATTTTAATTCGGCAGTCAATGAATAAGTTTTTACAAAATCCGAAATCGACTTCATCATTAGGATTTATCCTTTTACCGATAGTTCTCATTATTCTCTGCATGCTTGCAAATGTTTTCGCTCCTGCAACTCTGCAATTTCCGAAGCCACAAATAATTTTTCAGGATATTTTAAAATCATTCAGTGAACAAAGTGTTTTATCAGCATTAGGAAACACACTGCTCAATTTATTAAAAGCAATGTGTCTTTCTTTATTCTTTGGTGTTATTATCGGTTTATTTCTTGGCTTGAGTAAAAACATTTGGAACTTGTCGCAGCCAACCGTAGATTTTTTCAGGAGCATTCCTGTTACCTTTTTAATTCCGGCTGCTGCATTGCTCATTGGCGTTACATCTACAAATATTGTTTGGATACTTGCCACTTATCCGTGTTTGCTCATTATGATTTTTAATGTAAGAGCGGGAATAAGCAAACAAGAACCCGAAAGAGTTCATTCATTTTATATTATCAGCGGTTCGCCTAACTTGTTGCAGAGATTTTTCAAAGTAACTTTTTATGAAATACTTCCCGATATTTTTTCGGGTTTTAGAATTGCACTTTCTTATTGCATAGTAATCATCACAGTATTGGAGTATATGCGACTGGGAAACAGAACAGGAATTGGAGGATTGATAAATGACGAATTGCTAAACCTGAATTATGTGAGAGTGTATGCCTTGACTTTCATCATCGGCATTTTAGGTTTTTTATTAAATAAAATCGTTGAAATAGTTCAACAGAAATTTGCTCATTGGGCAGTAAATCCTGAATGAAAATGAAAAATTGGAAAAGCATTTTATTTTATATCTGGACAGTCATTCTCATATTAATTCAATTTGCTGGTTCAGCCAGTGCTGTTCCACAAATGATACAATCTATAATCGCATTCTTTCCAATGTGGCTATGGACAGTATTATTTATTTTGTCTTTACTCATTTCCTTTTATCTCTTAATTAAAAAAACTAAATTGGCAAAAGGAATTATTTATGTACGAGACGAACGAACAAGGATAGCAATACTCTTACCTTTAAATCATAGTGATGATTTTGTTAGAGAAGATGCAGAACTTCAACTTCAAGGATTTGGAAAATCTCTTTCAGAAATAAGAGAAGAATTAAAAAATTACGATTTAAAATTTCTTGACCACCAAAGTAACCCGCAAACAGCGAAAGAATTAATCACCAAAGAACTTAAACGAGGGACGAAATATTTTATTTGCACAATGAGTTCCGTTTGCATTGAGATTTCAAAAGAATTTCCAGAACTTGACAAAAAATTTGGAGAAGGAAAAGCAGTTTTAGTTTGCACAGTTGCAGGTGCGGATGAAATTGTAACTGTGAAAAATAGCGTTTACAGATTTTATATTAATTTAAAAGATGAAATTTATACTCTGTTATCAAATATAGAAGCGAGTAAGAAGAAGGCAGGAATAATTTATTTTAACTCCCCTTACGCTAAATCTTGTGCTAACCTTTTTCAAGTTGAATGGAATAAAAGAAATGGAGTTGACCAAATTACTGATGCCCATAAAATTGAATTAAAGGTTCAGAAAAAAAGTGAAATCAAAAGCAAACTTTCAAGTTTCAAATCAATTCTTGCTGATCGTGATGTAATTTTTATTGTCGCTTATGGTGACGCTTACATTGAAATCTTAGAAGCATTAGAGACGATAAATAAAAATGCTTTAATCGTAATGACATCAACTTTTTCCTTTAAAATGTGGGAAGCGCACATAAAAGATCTTCTTGATAAATTTAATTGGTTATCCTGCAAACCTGTATTGAAAAATTCAGAAGAATTTAAAAACGATATGGATGTAGTTATTTATTTTTCAATGCACGCACTTGAAAAAATTGTGCAAGTGATTAAGGCGAGTGATAACGACATAAATAAATTTGACGATGAATGGAAAAAAAATAAGACACCAAGCAAATTATGCTATTCAGCAATCGCAGGTAAAGACGGTGATTATAAAATAGAATTAACAAAGAAAGTAAAATGAATAAGCTTGATAAAGCATACAAGGCAGTGTTTGTTATATATGCCCCAATAGCATTGCTGTCTATTGGACTAAAAATATTTGATGTAATCCCTGTCAGCTATATCTCTTATGTTTTCTCTGCATTATCTGCCGCTTTGGGTATAGTCATTGTTTTTTTGTTTATCAAAAGTAACCGAGGACCAAGCGATGAAAACGATAGTTTTTTTATTAAACGAAAATTCATTATACCGTTTCTCATTTTCTCTTTAATATCTCACAGTTCTACTTCATATTTTTTATACTCAAAAGGTTTTAGTGAAGCATTGAGTAAACATAGTTGTAACGCGAAAACAAGAATTGTGTTATTGCTTCCTTGTAATAATAATCTTGGTGCTGCTTGGGAAGACGGAGTAAGACAAATATTAGGACTGACTTACTTTTTCAGAGACCATCCCGATTATACATCCCAATATGAGTTTAGGATTATTGACCATAGTATGAAATATGATGAAACATTGAAGGCATCAATAATTGATGAGATTGAAAAGGGGACAAAAATATTTATCTCAAGTATGAGCAAGGTTTCAGAACCTTTGTCAAAAGATTTTGGTTCAATCATTAGCTCTACAAAATATTCAGGAGATGCCCCAATACTTATTTGCACAGTAGCATCGTCCCCTGAAATTACAACATCTACAAAAGACAACATTTTCAGGTTTTACATAAGAAGCCAAGAAGAAGGAATATTGCTTGCTGAGGAGGGCAGAAAACTCAATTTTGAAAAAGCTGCATTTATTGTTGTAAATGATGCCTACGGAGAAGGTGCAATAAAGGAATTTACAACTATGTGGGAAAGAATGTCAGGAAAAATATTAGGAGGAGCCAAATTAAATAGCTTGTATGATGATGAAAAGGTAGATTACAGTTTGCAAGAGCAAATTAAAATAATGCAGGAAGCGGATGTGATTTTTTTGGCACATTACGGAAGTGGTGTTGATAAAGTTTTCCGTGCTTTAGACCGCTTGGATATTCAAACGCCTGTATTAGCCACACATACATTGACAATTCCTGACTGGCAAAAACCTATAAGAGAAATTTTACAGAAAAGAACATCTTATTCCTGCAAACCCAAGTATGCCACGAAAAATCCTAACCACTATGAAGATGAAATATATGATGATGCAATTAGTGGTTTTATGTATTGGACTTTAGACAGATTGATTTACTGTTTAACCAAGACAGACGGGAAAACTTCAAATT
The DNA here is from genome assembly GCA_964584555.1 of uncultured Chitinophagales bacterium. Lineage (GTDB taxonomy): Bacteria > Bacteroidota > Bacteroidia > Chitinophagales > JADIYW01 > JADJSS01. The sequence goes on along the minus strand of CAZPBT010000070.1, from coordinate 936 downwards.
TTGCAGATTTATGGAAGTCGTCAAACTATCCTGATGTGTTGGAGCATACACCTCAAAACGATGGAGATATTGCAATAAAATTAGAATTTGTAAAAATAGAGGTGAAATGAGGGTATTAATTGTAATTGATATGTTGAATGGATTTTGCAGAAAGGGTTATCCTCTATCACTACCCGACCCAACGGCAGACATTGAAAAATATATTGCTGCAAAAATAACCGAGACAAATAAGCAAGGTGGAAAAGTGATTTTTGTTTGCGACAGTCATTCATTGACAGACCCTGAAATTGGAAATCCTTACCCGCCCCATTGTATGAAAGGAACAGTTGAAGCGGAAATAATTGACGAACTAAAACCGCTTGCAGACAAATCAATCGTTCTAACAAAAAATACTTTGAGCATTTTTTACAACACAGGGCTTGAAAAACTGTTACAAGAATTTAAACCGACAGATGTTGAAGTTTCGGGAGTATGCACTGACATTTGCGACCTGTTTGCAGTTTATGAATTAAGAATTAGAGGTTATAATGTTTTCGTTTCTCACAAAGGCGTTTTACCTCTTTCGCAAGACAAACAAACAGAATATATGGACTACCTTAAAGACCGATTGGGAGCAAGGACAGAATAGCCAACGCATTTGGTGGCACATTTGCATTTTTTTCCAACAGCACAAAGCCGAACAAAAAAACGCAAAAGAGCCACCAAGCAAACGCACCAAGACAAATGGACAGACACGGCACGACAGAAAAAGAAGAACGAACGCACAACATCGGCTTGCCGGAAATTGCGGGTGCAGTGGTAATTGAAAGTGTGTGCTATAAATTATCTCTGTTGCAACTTGACAGATTTGTGCTTTTAAGTCCGCAACTTCGGCAAGCCGTAAACCGTGTGTGACTTGAATCAATCATTAATGAAACAAATGATTGAATGCTTTTA
>CAZPBT010000069.1:0-12943 GCA_964584555.1 uncultured Chitinophagales bacterium | reverse complement strand
AATGTTGCTTATGAGGGCACAGCTTGTGCTTTAGATCTGACAGGATTCTATTCGTATTATTATCTTGTATATCAATATCGCTGGTGTTGGGATTCTACGACTTTAACTGCTACCCATGCCGGATTGATTAAATTTCCTGCTACAAAAGAAGTTTGCTCAGGTTCAACCGTATCCATAAATGATTCTACTCAAGCTTTTGAAGCAGGTAGAGGATTCTCAGAATATCAGTGGCAATATTCTACAGATGGAACAAACTGGTCTAACATCAGTGGGGCTACTTCAAAAGATTTATCAACGACTTCTTTAACAAACAATACGGTAAATCCAATTAATTACAACATTAGAAGAGCCGGTTTGTTTTGTGCCGATTTTAAAGCCACCGGCTACAGAATGTATCCTGTTTATACCAATTCTCAAATTGTAATCGTCTATCCGCAACCCATTGCTCCAACATTTTACAGTTCATCTCCTGGAAATGGTACTACAATATGCAAAGGGACATACACTTATGCCCAGTTTGACCCTGGTACCGGAGGATATACGGATGCTACAGATGAATTTCAATACTCTATAAATGGAGGTTCTACCTGGAATACATACATTCCGGGTTCATCAATAAATACTGCTACTGCTTCCACTTCTGTTCAAATAAGGGGACGTCGTACTGCAGGTACATTATCTACTTGCACCCCATCTGCCTGGGTGGTTTTGGCTACATGGCCTGTTTCTACTCAAGCTACCCCGGCGAGTATCAGCACTTCTTCACCATTAGTAAATACTGCTATTTGTTTGGGTGATAATGTGTCAGCGAATTTCAATGCAGGTTCCGGTGGAACCGGAGACGAATTCAGATATAGTATTGACAATGGGGCAACTTGGAATACATATACACCGGGAGCAAATATAAATACCACATCAGCTTCTGTTAATATTATTGTTCAAACCAGAAGAGCTGGAGCTACTGCACCATGTTTACCATCTCCATGGACAGCTATAGGCACATGGCCAGTAGTGTCAAATCCAGCATCTCCAACCTTAAATTCACAAAATCCGCTTGGTAGCACAATAAATATAGGCGATCAGTTTCAAGCTTTAGCAAATAATGGAAGTGGCGGGGCAACGGATGCAAGTGATGAATTTCGATATTCTACAGATAATGGGATTTCATGGAATACATACACTAATAATTCAAATGTAACTGTTCCTGCGGGAGCAACTCAAATTATTGTACAAGGAAGAAGACTTTCCGGCAATTCCACTTGCCCTAATACAAACTGGAGCTTTCTTACACAATGGTCTGTTAATAATGTTTTGCCTGTCGAATTAGTGAATTTTTATGGATTCCAAGATAATAATGGAGAAAACATCTTGATATGGCAGACTGCATCTGAGCAAAATACAGCTGAATTCGTAGTATTGAAAAGTACTGATATGATTAACTGGGTAGGCATGACCACCTTGAATGCTACCGGAAACTCCACTTTAATTAAGACTTATCAATGTGCAGACAATAGTGTTTCAGCTGAAATCAATTATTATAAATTAAAAATCATAGACCAAGACTTATCTTACTCCTATTCTCCAATGATTGCGATTAAGAACGAGATTACAAATCAATCTATTGCACTTAATATTTATCCAATTCCTTTTGAAAATGAGCTCAATTTGAACATAATAAACCCTAAACAGTATAAAGTATGGATCGAGCTGATAGATATTACAGGAAAAATTATATACATAAATTATTTAAATACCATGGAAGGTGATATTACAATTAACACAATTGCATTACCGAAAGGTGTTTATGTTGTTAAATTGTATTGTGGAGAAAATACTATACAAAAGAAAATCATTAAGTAATATTAAATGTAAATTTGCATCACTAACTAACTAATTATCTAATAAACCAATTCATTGCTATAGAACTAAACTAAATTATTTTAAAGTCATCATAAAATTTAAAACTATCAGTGTATGCTTAGAAAGATTATTTATTATTGTGTATTAAGCATTTTGTCATTACAGACATATCTGCTTCATGCACAAAACACTCCTTTGCCTTTTACTTGTCCGGCAATGGGAGCAATTATCAATGAAGGGCCTGCCCGCCCTGACCACCCCAGTTATCTGGCATTAATAAATCCAAGTACAGGCGCTTTAGGCACTCAAGTTGCAGTAACAGATGATGCCGGTATGCCATATCTCTCCCTAAATGGATTAGGTATTGTGAGTACTACAGGACTCGGTTATGCTCAGCACCAATATTTACCATCACAACTGGAAGTTATTCTGGCATTAATGGGTGGAAACTACACCTCTACTTCCACCTTAGTTGAAGTAGGTGCTAACGGAATAGCCCGTACACTTGGTACTTTAGTTCCTCCGGTTACTTCCGGTAATGCTCATATTATGTTGGGCTTGATTGGAACAGCTGACAATAGTGGTCACTATTTAGTGGCTGCTGCCGAAGGTCAGGTTAATTTAGCCGATACCAGCGTTTCCAACTTTAAACTTTATCTCGGTAAAGTTACAGTGCCGGATACTACCGTAGCATGGACACAAGTGACTTTAGATGCTTCTTGTACACAATTTCAACAAGCATTTATCGATGGTATTAAAAACGGTGAAGACCATGGCCCTCAGGATATGGTATGGGATCCGGCTACAGGTAATGTTTGGTTGTATTCAGGCGTAGATAAAATATTCGGTGTTTTAAATACCACTACCAATACCGGAACTTGTTATGCTGATAATAACGGCATTAGTGCCGTAGGTAACTTAGGTGGATTAGCATTAGACAGCGTTGGTCAACTAATCGGACTGGAAGTGCAAACCGGTAACGTATATAGAATTGACACTCGCGGTTGTATGGACGGAAATCCTGCTACTCCTTGTATCACTTCACTCAACTTAATTAATAACTATACTATTAACGGTAACAATGATACCCGAGGTGATGCGGCAAGCTGTGTATTACCTTGTGTTGCTCCCCGTATCACTACTCAAAACTTCAGCACTTGTGTAAACAAGTCCGTTACTTTAGATATTCAAGTTGCAGGTGCTACTCCTGGTTATACTTATACTTGGGGTGTTTATCCTGCCAATGGCACATTAAGCAACACAACTGCCCAAGATGCTGCATATAATAATACGGTAGCCGGTTCTTATAAAGCTTATGTAACTGTTGCTGATGCCAGAGGTTGTCAAAAATCAGATTCGGTAAGCATTCTTGTATCTGCTCCAAGTGCAGATACCACAGAAGTTGCCATGTCCATGTGTCAAACTCCGATTACTTATAACGGACAAACGATTACAACTCCGGGTGAATATTTGTTTACTTTTGCTGCAGCTTCTACTTGCGACAGCATCGTGCGTTTAACAGTAAGCTTAAACTGTTCACCTACGCCTTTTGCTTGTCCGGTGATGGCTTCTGTTTTAAATGAAGGTCCGGCTGAACCTGAACATCCATCTTATATCAGTATTGTTAATCCTCAGACAGGTGCTATGGGTACACAAATTGCCGTTACATCTGCCACGGGGATTCCTTATTTATCTCTGAACGGATTAGGAATCGTGAATAGCAATGGGTTTGGTTATGCTCAGCATCAGGCTATACCGAACAGAACGGATGTAATTACTGCAATTTTAGCCGGAAACTACACCTCTACTTCCACCTTAGTTGAAGTAGGTGCTAACGGAATAGCCCGTACACTTGGTACTTTAGTTCCTCCGGTTACTTCCGGTAATGCTCATATTATGTTGGGCTTGATTGGAACAGCTGACAATAGTGGTCACTATTTAGTGGCTGCTGCCGAAGGTCAGGTTAATTTAGCCGATACCAGCGTTTCCAACTTTAAACTTTATCTCGGTAAAGTTACAGTGCCGGATACTACCGTAGCATGGACACAAGTGACTTTAGATGCTTCTTGTACACAATTTCAACAAGCATTTATCGATGGTATTAAAAACGGTGAAGACCATGGCCCTCAGGATATGGTATGGGATCCGGCTACAGGTAATGTTTGGTTGTATTCAGGCGTAGATAAAATATTCGGTGTTTTAAATACCACTACCAATACCGGAACTTGTTATGCTGATAATAACGGCATTAGTGCCGTAGGTAACTTAGGTGGATTAGCATTAGACAGCGTTGGTCAACTAATCGGACTGGAAGTGCAAACCGGTAACGTATATAGAATTGACACTCGCGGTTGTATGGACGGAAATCCTGCTACTCCTTGTATCACTTCACTCAACTTAATTAATAACTATACTATTAACGGTAACAATGATACCCGAGGTGATGCGGCTAGTTGTATATCAGCATGTACACCACCGTCATTAACTAAACAAAATTTCATCACCTGCGAAAATAATCCGGTTGAACTTTCTGTAAATGTTTCTCCTCTTGGCAGCTATACTTATACTTGGGGAGTTTATACAGGCAATGGCACCTTAATCAGTGCTGCTACGGCAACACCAACATATTCAAATACTGCGGCAGGAACTTATAAAGTATATGTAACCGTAGAGAATGCTACAGGCTGTCAAAAATCAGATTCAATATATGTTACAGTTGCTAAAAAACCGGATACGACTTTTATCAACAAAGGGCTTTGTGCAAATGACAGTATCTTATTTAATGGACAGATTATAAAACAAACTGGAACTTACATCGCACTGTTTACAGGCTTTGCGGGTTGCGACAGTTTAGTAAAACTTATTGTTACAGATTCGATCTGCAATCAAAACCTTCCGCCGGTTGCAGTAAATAATGACACCATCACTTATGGCGGCGGAGTAGTTATTCCTGTACTGAATAATGACTCAGATCCTGATGGTGATAACTTAGCATTATGTGGCGGTACAGGAGGAATTATTACTTCTCCACAAAATGGTACAGTTCAAGTGAATATTGATGGTACTATAACTTACACGCCTGCAATCACATCAGGAATTGACAGTTTCCAGTACGCTATTTGCGATGGCAAAGGCGGAGCTGATACAGCTTGGGTCTATATTACTATTGAAGACTGTAAAATTCCGAATACGTTCTCCCCTAATGGAGATGGCGTAAATGATTTCTTTGAAATACCATGTGTTACGGGTAAAGAGCATGTAGTATTATGTGTGTATAATCGCTGGGGTGCAGAGGTATTCAGAAATGAAAACTATGACAATGTAAGCGGATTGTTTGAAGGTAAATATAAAGGTGAGGATTTACCGGATGGAACCTATTATTATGTACTTAAATACACAAATGCTAAAAACGAAAAAGTTGATAAAGCAGGATTTGTTGTCATTCACCGTAAATAATTCACCGCATAAAGTAATAAAGTTATGAATACTATAAATAAATTAATATCATCATTATTGTTGCTTCTTGCCATAGGCGTATCTTCATTATCCTATGCACAGCAAGAGCCTCAATACACGCAGTTTATGTATAATAAATTGCCTATTAATGCCGGCTATACCGGTGGCAGAGGATGTTTGAGCATGCGAGCACTTTACCGTACACAATGGGTTAAATTAGATGGTGCACCTCAAACTGCTTCATTTTCTATCCATAGTCCTTTAAAGAAAGAAAATAGCGCATTAGGCTTTTTCTTTGTTAATGACAGACTGGGAGTTACTAACCAAAACTGGTTTGATGTTACTTATGCGTATCGCATACCTGTAGGCAAAAAACATAAAGTACGCATCGGATTAGGTATCAATGCGGGTGTATTTTGGTATAAAAGCAACCTGAGAGAATTATCACCAACTAATATCTCAGATGCCGTTTACAATCAAAATGTAAACAGAATTCTACCTGATATTGGAGCCGGTTTATATGTCTATCACCCCATGTGGTATGTAGGAGTGAGTGTACCAAATTTCCTGAAAAGCAGCTTATACAATAAAGATCAGGCAAGTTTGATTGCATCCAGCCCATTGGCTCACCGTTCACAACATTTCTTTGCTATGGCAGGGGGTGTTATTCCTGCACATCGTGCCTTTAAAATCAGACCACAAGTGATGGGAAAATATGTGTTTGCAAAAGGACAAAAAGTACCATTTGAGATGGATTTCAATCTTAGTTTTCTCATCATTGACAGAATCAATGTAGGAGCAACTTACAGAACCACTTTTGGTAAAGTAAGCAATATAGATAAGCTGAATAATCCGGAAAGTGTAGATGTAAATCTGGAAGTGTGGCCAACCAAACAACTGATGATAGGTTATGCTTACGATTATACGCTATCAAAACTTGGGGCTTACAACAAAGGTTCGCACGAAATTATTTTGGGTTATGATTTTGCATTCAAGAATAAAAAATTCGATACACCCAGATTCTTCTAATTCCATAAACACGTAAAAATTATTGTATGAAATTTCTTAATAAATCTGTTATAATCTTTTTGATACAGGCATTCCTGTTTCTTTCTGTTAATGCTCAGGAAGTGGAAGGCGGACTTGTTGGCGAAACATGGATGGGTGGAAAGAAAAAGGCAGAAGACCTTTATAACAAATTAGCCTATACTGATGCCATTCCTTTATATGAAGCACTCTTGAAGAAAAAAGATGATCCGAAAGCACAAGCTCAATTGGGAGATTGTTACCGGCTTACTGCACAATTTGAAAAAGCTGCTGCAGCTTATGACAAAGCCGTAGCTAGTGGAAACAAAGATGCTTCCACTCTTTTATATCAGGCACAAATGCATCAGACTATTCAAGATTATGCAGGTGCAAAAGCAGCGTATGAAAAATATCTGAATTTGAATCCTAACGACAAGCGTGCGCAAAATGAACTGAATGCGATAAACAATTTAGCGCAATTAAATACGCCGAACATGCGCTATGCTATCGAAAACTTATCTATCAACACACGTAATTTTGAATTTGCTCCTACATATTTTGGCGATGGCATTTATTTTGCATCCGACAGAGATCAGGAAAAAGCTATTAACAGAGAACACAGCTGGACGGGCTCCACTTTTTACGACATGTATTTCTCTAAGGGTGAAAAAACAAATATGGTAAAACCTGACAATATCAAAAAAGAAGGACAAACCAAATATCATGATGCCGCAGCTACTTTTACGCCGGATGGCAAAACCGTATTTTTCACCAGAAACAACTATTTTGATAATAAACTTTTAAAAAGCGGTGAGAAAATTATCAAGCAAGGTATCTATTCTGCTACAGTTGACGGTAAAAAATGGAAAGATGAAAAACAATTTCCTTTTAATAATCAGGAATATGATGTGGCGCATCCTGCTTTAAGTGCCGATGGTAATACCATGATTTTTTCAAGTAATAAACCCGGAGGAAGAGGAGGCATGGATTTATACCGTACCACAAAAACCGGAGAGAGCTGGTCAGCACCTGAAAATTTAAGTGAATTGAATACTGAAGGCGATGAAGTATTTCCCAGTCTGGATAAAGAAGGTAATTTATTCTTTTCAAGCAATGGTCTTGGTGGATTGGGTGGATTAGATTTATATCGTACTACTGCTTCCTCAGATTACACTAATCATGTAAATATGGGCGCACCTCTAAATTCTTCTTATGATGATTTTGGATTGACCTACGGAAAAGAAACGGCTTATGGATATTTCACCTCTAACCGAAAAGAAGGTAAAGGTGAAGATGATATTTGGTATTTTACCGACAACGGTATTTTCTTAGAAGGAATTGTTGTAGATGCAGTAACTAAAAAACCAATTTGCAGCAGCCAAGTAGAAATGCTTGCTGATGCTGTTTCAAAAGGAACAAAAACTACCGCATGCGACGGTTTATTTAACTATGATGTAGAAACAAATAAAGACTATTGCTTCAAGGCAAAAGCAGAAAATTATCTGGAAAACAATGCAGTTTGTGCATCGACTAAAAATGTGACCCCGGGTTCTACGGTAAAAGTTGAAATTCCTTTACAACCTATCCAACCGGCAGGATATACAGTAATGGTGGTTGACAAAACAACTAAAAAAGAAATTAAAGATGCAAAAGTTGATATCAGTTCAGATAAAGACATCACTAAATACGAACAAAAAATCACAGGTTCAGACGGTAAAGTATGCTATACTGTTTTATGCGGTTATCAATACTTAGCAAATGCCAGTGCAAAAGGTTATTTGGCCGGAAGCAATATGTTTGATACCAAAGGTGACTGTAATAATTATGTGGTTTGTGAAAAGGGCGAAGCACAAAAAGTAATCGTAGAACTTGAGCGTGATCCGAATGCTAAAGATATAACCACTGACGAAAACGGTAACCCAATTTCGGATGCTAATCTGTCAAAAGAATTAAAAGATATCTATTACGATTTTGACAAATGGTATTTGAGAAAAGAAAGTGAGCCTCAATTGAACAAACTGTTGAAATTCTTACAGGAAAATCCGGATGCTATTGTTGAAATATCATCTCACACAGATGCAAGAGCCACAGATGAATACAATAAAATACTTTCTCAAAAACGAGCAAAAAGTGTAGTGGACTGGCTTATACAGAGAGGTATTAACAAAAACAGGCTAAAACCTGTAGGTTATGGCGAAACTAAATTGAGAAACGAATGTTCTGACGGCGTAAAATGCAGTGAATACGAACATCAGCGCAATCGAAGAACAGAGTTTAAAATTATAGGCGGAAAAATCAATATTGAATCACTTGAGAGATTTGATATGGATGTAGACCCTTGTACTATTTGTCCTTTCTAAAATATAACTAACTACAAAGAATGCTCTCCAATAGGGGAGCATTTTTTTTTATTTAAAGTCCACAACTTATGCTGATATTTGAGTTAATTCACATCTGTTTATATATCGTGTAAAAATGACTGTTTGAAATCTGATATCTTTAGGTCATGCCGTTTAATAAAATATTCGCTTTTTATTTTTGTGTAGTAGCTTTTTGTATAAGTCAACATATCGGGCATGCTCAAAATAGTATTGATATTATTGACCCCTATCAAATTAAAGTGGATGCTGCTCAACAAGCGAATAAAGCGGATACCTTTTATTTCATTTATCAGGGCACTAAACTGAACCGTAAATTAGACACACTTCGTACTTATGATGTCTTTTTAGAAGAGAGATTAACCCCTTATGGCATTGCCTACATGTGTAATGGTAAAGAAGTTGGCAAAGACCGTTATTACGAAATGCGACGATTTTGGAGAGCCAACGGAGCTTGCCTCCCCTGCCTGCTTTATACATACGATGCCAATGACAATTTAAAATATCAGGCCTTTCAGTACGAAGATTGCATGTGTGGCGAGTACAAGGAGTTCTATGAAGACGGCAGAAAAAAAACAGAAGGGCAATTCAGGCCTAATACAAGTGGAAACTGGGAAGCTGACAGACTAAACGGAAAATGCAATATCCGGGTTGGCAAATGGACTTATTTTACACCTGAACAAAATACAGAAAAAATAGAAATCTATAATGATGAAGGAAAACTTATTGATATAAAATATGCGCAAAGCAGTATCAATCCAAAATTAAACAATAAAAACAGTAATGATGAGCAACAAGAAGAAGCTGTTGGAAATGAGAAAAAATCTGTTTTTAAAAAGTTAAAAAATAAAATCAAACAGCAAGATTTAGAAGAATAGTTCATATTGGGGGATATGAATTATTCCACAGTCCGTCATACAAATGACGGACTTTTTTCATTGTATTTAGTGAATTTTAAACGAATGTTAAAAAAAAGCATACTCTCTGTTAATCATTTTGTATATATTGCGTTAAAATTGTCTAATATGAACTTGAGAAAGAAACTATTTTCCTTAGTACTCTGCTTGCTTGCAGGTGCTAGCCTTTGGGCACAAACCGTAATAAAAGGGAATGTGTCAGATGGCAAAGAGCCCGTAATTGGGGCGAACGTCAGTATAAAAGGCACAACAGAAGGTGCAATTACCGACATTGACGGAAATTTCACCATTTCTACTGAAAAGCCTCTCCCACTCACTTTGGTATTTTCTATGGTGGGAATGACATCACAAGAAAAAGAAGTTACAGAAAACAACAGTTCTGTGAGTGTTACACTAAAAGAAGAATCAAATGTGCTGAATGATGTAGTAGTATCTGCATCAAGAGTGGAAGAAAAGATTCTCGAATCTCCTGTTACCATAGAAAAGATGGATTTGAAAACTATTAAATCTGCTCCATCAGCTGATTACTATGATGATCTGGCTAAGTTAAAAGGCGTGCAGACTATTAATGGCTCCATGACTTTGACTTCTGTAAATACACGCGGTTTTGGAGGTATTTCCAACACCCGTTTTGTACAATTGATGGATGGTATGGATAATGCTGCTCCCCTATTAAACTTTCCGACAGGAAACGTGGTGGGTATAGGTGAGCTGGATATCCAAAACATGGAACTTGTTCCGGGTGCGGCATCAGCACTTTATGGACCTAATGCATTTAATGGTATCTTGATTATGAATTCTAAAAATCCTTTTGAAACTCCCGGCTTCAGTATGCAAGCAAAAGGTGGTTTTGCACAAGCTACAAACGGCTATGGCATAAAGCCTATGGGAAGTTTCGGCATGCGCATTGCTCATGCATTTAAATCAAAAAAATCAAACAAAGACTATTTGGCAATTAAAGCAAACTTCAACATTTTTCAAGGTACAGATTGGTATGCCAATGATTATGGCACAGACAGAATGATTAGTGGCAATCCTACAAATGCGCCTAATTTTGACGGAATGAATACCTATGGTGATGAAAACAGAATTTTTCTGCCTTATGAAAAACTACGAGGTGGTTTTATATCCAGTGGAACTGCGGCTGTAACTCCAATAGTACGCCCGCAAGTAACAGCAGGGGTAAGAGCACAAATCAGATTACAGGTTACAGCTGCCGTAACAGCACAAGTATATGCACAAATTAAAGCACAGGCATTGGCACAAATTTTAGCTAATAACCCCGGAATCGACCCGGCTGTTGCCGATCAGCAAGCTACTGCAATTGCCAATGCACAAACTCCTCCTACCGTAGCTTCAGCACCTGTTCAAGCTCAAATAGATGCACTTACTGATGCAAATTTAGCTGGAGCTACTGCACAGCATACCATTGATAGTATAACTTATTTGAATGCCAATGCTTATGCAACTTCACGCATTGACTCTGTTAGCAAATATCTAGGATTTGATTTAAGAAGAACCGGATTAAAGGAAGGTGATTTATTAAATAATAGCAAAGCTCAATCTATTAAAGGAGATTTTGGTGTTTATCTTCGTCCTTTCAAAGATAAATCTTATGAGTTTTCTTATAACTATCGTATAGGATATGGAAATTCTGTTTATCAAGGCTCAGAGAGATATGCATTACGCAATTTTTTACAACAGTTCCATAAAGCAGAAATTAAAAGTAAGGACTTCTTCATTCGTTCTTATATGTCGCAAACTAAAGACGGTGATTCATATAACTTAACCGCTTTGGGAGCATACACAAATGAATCTGCTTCTCCAAGTGCTTCGCAGTGGGTACCAACCTATCTTGGCACCTATGCGCCTACAGTAATTGGTTTAGCACTACAATCACCTTCGGCTGCACAAGCATTGGCAGTATTAAGCAATCCTCAATTTATTCAAATGCTGAATGACTCTGCCAGAAGTGTTGCAGATATGCCATGGACTTCACTAAGTCCTGAACAAAAACAAGCTATTATTGAAAATGTACGAACAGGTTTATTTCAACGCGGTGGTGCAGGTTTTATTGATAATTCAAGATTATTCCATACGGAAGCCATGTTGGATTTATCTCGTTGGACCGGTAAATGGATAGACATACAAGTAGGTGGAAATCACCGCTTGTACAGCTTATCAACTCAAGGCACAGTATTTAATGAAGACCCTAACGGTACAGGAGTTTACAATAGAATAAAAATAAACGAATATGGCGCATTCTTGCAATTACAAAGAAAATTAATCAATGACAGATTGAAATTAATGGCCTCTGTTCGTTGGGATAAAAATCAGAATTTCAAATCCATCTTCTCTCCGAGAGTAGCCATCGTAGGTACTTTAGGAAAAGACAGAAACCACAACGTTCGTGCATCTTATCAAACAGGTTTCAGAAATCCGGATTCACAAGCACAGTATATTTATTTCCCTACTACAACCATCTTGTTGGGTGGGACACGTGCCAATGCTGAAAGATACGGCATTTACGAAGGCGGTGCTTGGTCTCAAGACTCATACAATGCTTATGTTACTTCTTTATTGGCAGGAAATAGTGATTCTGTTTCAAGATTATTATTGCAAACTGCTAATATCAGCTACGTAAAACCTGAAAATCTGCAAGCAGTTGAAGTTGGTTACAAAGGATTACTGTTTAAAAAATTATTGATAGATGTAAATGCATACTTCAATATTTACAAAGATTTTATTGGACAAATCAGCGTAGTTAATAAAGACACGGCCTATCAAAAAGGTGTGGCAATTGCTCCGGGAACTACATGGAGACCATATACTAACCTTGCCGACAAAGTGTTCTCTTATGGCGCTGGAATTGGCATTGGCTACATGTTACCTAAAAACATTTTAGTAAAAGCCAGCTATAACTATATGGATTATAAAATTAAAGATGCAAGTGCAACAACTGCAAAAGCAAGTGATTTAGGTTTTAATGCGGCTAAACATCAAATGAATGTGGGCATTAGCGGAGACAGAGTATGGAAAGGACTGGGCTTTGCTATAGATTACAGATGGCAATCTAAAATCGACTGGAGTTCTGACTTTGCAGACGGTATAGTGAAAGCAAGAGGTGCATTAGATGCAAGTGTCAGCTATTTCTGTGAAAAAGCAATGACTACATTTAAAGTTGGAGCTACGAATATTGCAGGTCCTATGTATATTACCAATGTTGGTGGCCCTACAATTGGAAGAACTTTCTTTGTAGGCATAACATTTGACCAAAGCAAAGTATGGCGCGAGCATCACAATGAA
>CAZPBT010000068.1:0-12950 GCA_964584555.1 uncultured Chitinophagales bacterium | reverse complement strand
GAAAAATAATAATGCACCATTGGCAAGTAAAATTTTTCCATCTACTTTCTTCACCGTTTGAAATAGGTGGTGGTGATTATTCCAGTAAATCAATACCATCATAAAACTCAAAATATAACTTAAAAATTTAGGGATTAATCCTGCTAAATCTTTCCATTCAGCACCCTCCGGAACTTTTAATTCCAACACCATAATAGTTACAATTATGGCTAATACACCATCGCTGAATGCTTCTATCCTGCCTTTTCTCATACTTTTCTTTATTTCTTTATTTCTTCTTTCGATATCTGTTTGCCTTTTTCATATTGGGCAATTTTTATCAAATTTCCTAAAGAATCATAAAATTCAATCTTGCCATCGTAAACGTCCATATCTTCAAAAAGCTCTATCTTATTTCCACTGGATTCTACTCTGCCATTCATGAAATATTCAGAAGCAGGTCCTTCGATTCTGCCCTCTTTAAATGTCAGTTTTTGTTTAAGGGTATTGGCAGGTTGTTCATAGTAAAATGCCCAAACGCCTTCCTGTAAATTATCTTTATACTTCCCCTGAGATTCGTTGCTGCCACTTTCATATAAAGAAATATAATCGCCATCCATACGGTTCATTTTGTAATTTTCTTTTGCCATTAACTTGCCATTAGGCCAATAGAGTCTGCGTTCCCCATTTAATTTTCCGTCTACATAAGTTGAAATTTCCTGCAATTTTCCATCGTCATAATAGCCTACGTATTTACCGTCTTTTATTTCAGGATGTTTTTTGAGGACAGAATATTTTTTAATAACTGCTCCCTGATTATTTTTCTCTTCCACAATTTTAGTTCGACTGCAAGATGTTACTAGCAATATAAGAACCAGTATGACATTTAATTGAACGATAATTTTTTTCATTTTGATTTATGTTTATTTTTGATTCAAATTTCTAAAAAATATGACAACTTTACAAGAACAGATAGAACTTGCCTGGAACGACCGGACTTTATTGGATAAAAATGAAACAAGAGATGCTATCAATAAGGTAATAACGCTCTTAGACAAGGGCGAATTGCGTACGGCAGAGCCTACTTCAGAAGGCTGGAAAGTAAATGACTGGGTAAAGAAAGCGGTGATACTTTATTTTCCTATACAAAAAATGGAAACGATAGAGGTAGGTCCTTTTGAATTTTATGATAAAATCCCACTGAAAAAAAATTACGCAGAGCTTGGTGTGCGTGTAGTGCCTCATGCAATAGCCAGACGAGGTGCATTTATTCAAAAAGGTGTAATTATGATGCCGTCTTATGTCAATATTGGTGCATATGTAGACAGCGGCACAATGGTAGATACCTGGGCTACAGTAGGCAGCTGTGCACAAATTGGCAAAAATGTACATTTAAGCGGAGGAGTGGGCATCGGTGGGGTATTAGAACC
Source organism: uncultured Chitinophagales bacterium (assembly GCA_964584555.1). Lineage (GTDB taxonomy): Bacteria > Bacteroidota > Bacteroidia > Chitinophagales > JADIYW01 > JADJSS01. Next base: position 11,541 of record CAZPBT010000068.1, on the reverse strand, counting down.
CGTACAAGCTGCTCCGGTTATTATCGAAGATGATTGTTTTATCGGATCGAGATGTATCGTGGTAGAGGGCGTTCGGGTAGAAAAAGAAGCCGTACTGGGTGCTAATGTCGTCTTGACTAAATCAACTAAAATTATTGATGTAAGCGGAAGCGAACCGGTGGAATACCGTGGTTTTGTTCCATCGCGAAGTGTAGTGATTCCGGGTACTATTCCGAAAGAATTTCCCGCAGGAACCTATCAAGTACCATGTGCCTTAATTATCGGCAAACGCAAAGAAAGCACCGATACTAAGACCTCTTTGAATGATGCATTAAGAGAATACGATTTGGCTGTTTAGGGGAAAGTAATAAGTTAACTGTAATTAGAAGAAACGAATAACGTATTACCAATATCGAATAACATTATGACCATAGGCTTCGACGGCAAACGTTTATATAATAACCACACGGGCTTGGGCAATTATTCCCGAACGGTCTTACACTGGCTGTTGCAATTTTATCCGAAAGAACAATATAAAATCTTTGTTCACGAAAAATATTTTAATGATACGCCATATAAATATACCGATTTTACCGACAGAACAATTTTATCAGATGCATTTAGCGCCGACTTGTGGCGTTTTAAAAATATAGAACAAGATATAGCCAGAGAAAGTGTAACCGTCTTTCACGGCTTAAGTAATGAGATACCTGAATTGCCTGCAAATATTAATAAAGTTGTTACAATTCACGATGTAATTTTTCATAAACTGCCCAAAACTTTCCCATTTATCGACAGGCAAATGTATGCTTACAAAACTAAAAAAGCCTGTCATATAGCTGATACGATTATTGCTGTAAGCGAGCAAACCAAACAAGATTTAATCGAATTGTTTAAGATTAATGAACAAAAAATAAAAGTGGTTTATCCAACATGGAATAAAGAATACGAACACGATGTGCATTTTGTATTGAAAGATGAATTCTGGAATAAATACAATCTGCCCCGCGATTTTGTTCTGTTTGTCGGAGCCATCAGCAAACGCAAAAATTTTATTCGTTTATTGCAGGCTATGGACACGGCTGAAAATAAAGATAAGAACCTGGTAGTCGTTTCAAACGGAGGCGATGATTATGATAAAGCGGAAAGTTATATTTATGAAAAAGGCATGGAAGGCAGAATTTTCTTTTTGAAAGAATTGCCCTGGTACGAATTGCCTATTATCTATCACATGTCGCAAGGCTTGGTCTATCCGAGTTTATATGAAGGCTTCGGGTTGCCCATTCTGGAGGCATTGCGTTGCGGCAAACCCGTGATTGCCAGTAATGTATCCTCTATGCCCGAAGTAGGAGGTGATGCCTGTATTTTTATCAACCCTACTGATGTGGAAGCCTTATCCAATGCCATACATTTTATCTATTACAATCTCGAACATGCCGGAGAAATCAGGTGCAGAGCCATTGCCCAGGCCATGAAATTCAATCCTGAAAAGATGGCTGAAGAGTTGATGTGTATTTATAAAGATTAACGCTTATTTTTTTCCAAATAAACCACCAAGAGCCAGGTTTAATCTAAAATACGGATACATTCTGTCTAAACTTCTCTCTTTATTAAGATATGTATTATGTCCAGATCCGTCAGTTTTATATCCTGTGTCTAATCTTTTTTCCTTTGATTTTGTAAAACCCAGCGAGAATGAAAAATCAAGAGTTACGGGTTCAAAATCTCGCTCCCATCCAAAATTTAAATGAAAATAAATATTATTAACTTTTTCTTTCATGATTTTCGAAGGGTCTGCATAACCCGCAGAGTCTACCATTTGAGCCTTATAGGTACGGATTGCATATTCAACCTCAGGTGAAATATAAAAACCATCAAAATAATCACTCGTAACAAAAAAACGAGGTGCGGCAGAAATTGAAACGCCAAATCCACTCTTTCTCGTAGCAAAGAAATAGTAATCATCATCTACATCATATTCACCTAATGCATAATTCCAGTTTTGGTTGTCATTATATCTGGTTCTGTATTTTCCAAAAGTCAGTGCCGGGTAGAAATTTCCAATAAAGTCACGGAAGGTAAGCCCTACACTGCCTTGTATGGTTAAGAAATCTGTTATATATCGTTCATAATATACCGGAACACATCCATAAGCTGCACTTAAAAGTCCAACCTTGATATTGTTTTTGGGAAATGATTTCTTCTTTTTAGGAACCAATTTCTTATTACCCTTATTATCTGTCTTAATTTCAAGATTTGTCGTGTCATCATCAAATCTGATTATCGTTGTGCCTTGTCCTTTTATGATGGAAAATGTAAAAAAATAAAATAAAAAGGTTAGGATTACTCGCATAAATGTATAATTTTGTACAAAGATAAAACAAGTTCAGATAAAAAAATCACGCTTAATATGAAAAGATTATTTTTATTTTTTACCGTTTGCACCCTAGTGCTTACAATGAATGCTCAAGAAGTGAAGCTAACTTGGAGTCCTGAAATTGAACTTAAAAAGAAAGAATCAATAAGTGATATTATTCATGCAGATAAAACAGGGATAACATATACTACAGTTGAAAGAAAAGGAGGTATGATGGGATACTATAAACCATCATCTTTTAAATCAATAGAAAAATTATCTGCCAACTTTGCTCCGGTATTTAGCAAGGCCATTACTGCTTTTGATGATGATTATGCTATTCAGGATTTCTATTATACTAAGAATCATTACTTGATTTTTGTAAGTAAGCACTTTAAAAAAGAAGACCAGACTAAATATTATGTGGCGAACATGGATATGAATGGTAATATCAACGGCAATGCTAAAGAATATTTTACTGCAAATAAGGAAGATTTTGCAGAAGCTGCCAGCTTATCCATTTCCTATGCTCCTGATAGTTCACATTTTTTAATTGTTGCTGAACGTGGACTTTCTGCATCATTTGGTTATAAAGCATTAAGAGAGCAAAACAAAAACAAGAAAGCAGAAATGAAATTAGTGCTTATCGATTTGGATAATACAGGTAAAAAACTATGGTACAAAACTATTGAGGTAGAAAATAAAGAAGATCGTTCTGTAGTCATTAAACAACAAGCAATAAATAGTAAAGGGGATGTTTTCTTTCTGATAAAAGAATATAAATCAGATAAACCTAAAGAAACAATTAAAGATGAATCTGGTAAAAAAGTTCCCGGATACACTTATTATGTTTTAAAAATCTCTGACAAAGGACAAACGACTAAAAAGTTTAATGTTGACATGGGTAAATCATATATTAATTCAGCTGATTTAAAAATCAATAGAAATACGGATAATGCCATTGTTTCCGGTTTTTACAATGACCAGGATAATGAAGTACTTAGGGGATTATTTTATTTTGAAATTGACCAAAATAATGCAGTTGTAAAGAAAAACAACAAGGATTTTCCGGATGAATTTATTCAAGAATTTAAAAAACATAAGGAAACTAAAAAAGACAAAAAAAATAATGATAATGATGAAGACGGATTGGGAAAAGGGTTTACTATAGACGCTTTATTGCCTCGTGAAGATGGTGGTAGTTATCTTACTTCTGAATACTACTTTTCTACTGTTTCTTGTGTAACTACATCAAGTGGCACCCGATGTAATACCTATTATTATCACTACGATATACTAGTTGTAAATATTTCACCTGACGGAAATATTCAATGGTTCTTCAGAATCCCCAAAAGACAAATGGAAGTCAATATAAATAGATATGCTTCATACGTTAGTACAGTTTATGATAATAATTTATATATACTATTTAATGATAACCCAAAAAACATGGATAATGAAGAGGATGAAAAATCAACTACTACAAATCGCTTTAATAAAGCTGTCTGTGCATTAGCTAAATTAGATATTAATAAGAATTTTAGCAAAAAAGAATTATTCAAAAATGATGAAGTAGAGAAAATATTGTCACCTTTCAAATCCAGAATAATGGCTGATAATATTATCATGCTATATACAGATAAATACAGAGATAATGATCCTAAATTAGGTAAGTTGGAAATTGAGAAATAAGATACTTGTTTATTCTAAAAAATGCGGCGGCCCAAAGGGCCGCCGCTTTCGTATTTATCAAAACCCTTATCTTTACACTTTACTTTTAGCCCTAAATCCGCTACAGTATTATGAAAAAATCACTTATACTTACACTTCCTCCCGAAATTGCTTTCGACCATATCCATTTTGAACAGCATATCCGCGAGCTCTTATCTGTTAATCATGAAAACTCGTTCCATGTGCGCTTGCTCAAGAGAAGTATTGATGCCCGAAGCAGGAATATAAAAGTAAATATTCAGGCAGATGTCTTTATCGACGAAAAACCGGATGCTTTATTGCATTACAACAAGGATTTTACTGCTCCCGTTTCAACAAAAAAATGCGTGATTATCGGTGCCGGACCTGCCGGTTTGTTTGCCGCTCTGCGTTTACTCGAACTCGGCATTAAACCTGTCATTTTAGAGCGAGGTAAAGACGTACAACTTCGCCGCCGTGATTTAGCCAATATAAACAAACACAATATCGTCAACGAAAATTCCAACTATTGCTTTGGCGAAGGCGGTGCCGGTACCTACAGTGATGGCAAATTATATACGCGTTCAAAAAAACGGGGTGATATTCAGCGCGTCTTGGAAATTCTTGTTGCACATGGCGCTCCCGATGCTGTCTTGTATGAAGCACATCCGCATATTGGTACCAACAGATTGCCTAAGGTTATCGAAGCCATAAGAAACACGATACTGCAACACGGTGGAGAAATCCATTTTAATGCCAGAGTAAGCGATTTTTATATACAGCAAAAGAAATTGGAAAGTGTACTGGCGCATGTTGAAGAAAATGAATTTACACAGCTGAAAAACTTTGAAGCCGATGCTTTTATCCTGGCTACCGGACACTCGGCACGGGATATTTTCGAGCTACTGCACAGAAAAAATATTGCCATCGAAACTAAACCGTTTGCACTGGGCGTGCGTATTGAGCATCAGCAAGCACTCATTGATAACATACAGTATCATGGTGAACATTCCGGCTATTTGCCGGCTGCGGCATATAGCTGGGTGCAGCAGATTCCACATAAAAATAATACTAAGGCTGTGTTTTCTTTTTGTATGTGTCCGGGTGGCTTTATCGTGCCGTCTGCAACCAAACAAAATGAAATTGTAGTAAACGGCATGTCACCTTCTCGCAGAGATTCACCTTATGCCAATTCCGGAATAGTGGTTGCCGTGGATGAAAGTGATTGGAAGCCGTATAATGAATATGGCACACTGGCTGCCCTGGAGTTCCAAAAAAATATAGAAGAAAATGCATGGAGCTGTTCCGGGAAAACACAAACGGCTCCGGCACAATTGGTCGGCGATTTTATTCAGCATAAAACGTCAAAAGAATTGTTGCCTACATCTTATCAGCCGGGATTGATTTCGATGGAAATGCGCTCAATATTGCCCGAACAAATTGCATTTTGTTTACAGGAAGGCTTGAAACAAACGGGCTTAAAAATGCAAAAATATGCCACGAATCTTGGGCAAATAATCGGTATAGAAAGCCGGACTTCTTCTCCGGTAAAAATTCCCAGAAATGCAGAAACTTTAGAACATATTGAGATAAAATATTTATTTCCCTGTGGTGAAGGTGCCGGCTATGCCGGTGGCATTATGAGTGCCGCCATAGATGGCGAAAAATGCGCCGAAGCAGTGTGGAAGATATTGAATGGCAAATAAAAAATGATTTCAATAATTGTCAAATAGTTGATATGTTACTGTATCTCTATTTTTATCGGATGAAAAGTGTCTTCGCTTTCTAAACCTAAGATAAAAATACCTTTAGCTAATTCAGGGAGTGTTATAATTGCCTCATTTAATCCTTTCAATTTCATTTCCGGAGGATACGTTTGTATGATTCTTCCTGCTGGATCTATAAGTGAAATTTTTACATTGCTGGACTTATGCATATAAAATTGTAGAACAACATATTTTTTAACCGGATTGGGAAACACTTTTAGTATATTAATATTCCCAAAATAAGATTCTGAAGTTGTAATGCGTACCTGTGTTGGGACATGGTAGCTCAGTAATGGCATATAACTATTAACTGGATATATAGGACCGCTTTCATTTTTTAGATGACTTATGTTTTTATCAGCACAAAAAGTTTTCAAATAAGTATTTTTCGTATTAGGTGTTTGAATGGAATCTGCCTGCCAATAGTCACAACATATTTTGTCAGGTTTGATGTCTAAGACGCAAAAACCTTGAGATCTGGAATTGATATATTTTAATTGTGGGTTATTTGTATACATGAAGTTTTCCATACCACCAAACATATCGCCAAATACCAAATTATCAGTTAAAAATTCTATGCCTAATGCTCCTTCTCCAGATAGAGGATTATATGGGATAGAATCGTGAATGATGTCAAATGTCATTGCGACATGAGCATCTGCAGATAATACAACAAAGTTTTTTAATTTATTTCTTGCAATTGTATCTAATATATGTTTTCTGTCCCATGGATAAAAATCCCAAGAAGACAGGAATCGTGTCTTCAACATAAAAGGACCCTGAAATACAAAAGGAGTAAACGCAAGTTGATTAGCTAAGATTTTCCACTTCGCCTCCGATGACTTTAATTCATTGCAAATCCAATTCAACTGATTTTTACCGAGTGCTGAAGACTTTGGATTTGCATAAGTAAGTGGATTATTTACTCCAAAACTGATATTTAAAAATTGCTGAAAATTATCAAAATTATCTCGCTCTATCCTGTTTTCTGTATATATAATATCAGCTAGTGAGCCTATTTTTTGAGTATAATTAATAATGTTAGTTCTTAAAGGATCTTCTCTGCAAGGTATCCATTCTTTAAATGCGGCTATTGCCGTGTTCTTTCTCGTTGCCCATGTACCTTGTGTGAGAGGATTATGACGTAATGCCGTATCTCTGAATGCATCATTTGCAAATTCATGATCATCCCATATAACTACCCATGGGTATTGCCTGTGTAATTCTCGCAAAGAAGGATCTAGCCTATACCAACTATATCGAAGTTCATAAGATATTTTATCAAAAGCATCATATTCGGGAAACACTCGTCTATGCAGTGTATCAATTCCATCACTATGGTATCCATCTTCATAAATATAATCTCCCAGATGAACAACAAAATCCACGTTGTTCTGTTGGTTTAAAATATCATAACCGTTAAAATAACCAAAACTATAATTAGAACATGAAAACAATCCGATACGTATATTATCTACGTCGCCTACTGGCAATGTCTTCGTGCGCCCTACTTGTGAAAATCGATCTTTTGAATAAAACATGTAGTAATAATAAGTATCGGGTTCTAATTCTGTTACATCAATTTTTACCGTGTGATCTCTTGCCTGATTAGTATAATATATTCCTTGTTTTAGCATGTGCGTCATGCTTGAATCGCTGGCGAAAAACCACAATACCGTGTCGTTTAATTCTTCCGAACTTACCCTCGTCCAGATTATAACACGGTCTGAAAGCGGATCACCCGAGGCTATGCCATGATAAAATGGTGCAATACTTGTATCTGCTACTGACCTGTCATTAGGATATATGGTTAGAAAATCATTTGCAAAATGTATTAAATAAGATAAACTAAATATTATATACAGACAAAATCTAAACAGATATTTCATGATAAGATGCTTTTATAGGAATTAAAATTATATCATTCCATATTTAAATAATAATACATTTTTTCTGTAGATTTGATAATATGCCTTAGAAAAACGGACATAACAATCATGATATCAACTAATTACAAAAATATTTGTATGATTAGACGAAAAGCAATACGGTAAATTATTAGTATGTATACTTAATATAATTTAGTCGAGTTCGTGATTTCACTTAATTATGGTATTTTAAATGAGATAAAAAAATGCTGTATATCTCTAAAATTTGTAATAAATGACAGTATGTTGTATTGCTTGAAATGCTTAGAGTTGAATTAGCTTGACTTGCGGATTTTATAAAACCACAAACTCCAGCCCAACACGGTGATATCAAAGTTGTAAATATGCATAATGAAAAAAGTACTTATTGCAAATGACATTAAAATTACCCATAAAATTTTATCGTAATTTTTAGTGAAGATACCGGCTAAAAAACTAAGTTGTGCCACCCATAATAATTTGTATAAAATATTAGCCAGTACGGGATGCAAAATCAAATAGTGTGCAACTTTATAGCTGATATGTGTGGGTTGCAGAATAGCCAGATCTGTATGTTGATTGATTAACTGATTCACAAAATTCCCACTCGTAAGTAATGCACCATTCGTGAGTTTGTGATAAGCGGCACTTACTAAAATAAAAATCAGGAAATATCTGCCGAAGCCGACTAGCAGTTCAAAAATATCGTCATCTTTAAAACAAAAGGGTAAAAATGCAAATAGCAAACAACTGATACTCTTGGTATGCGAGTTGGCATAGATTTCTAATGTAAACCTTTGGACGAAGAAAAACAAGATAAAAAACCGCGCAAACCAATGCCGATATTTATCCGAAAACAGACAAGCCAGTAATAATAAAAGACTGCCGACATCAAACAATACGCACGTCCAACTATGACTGATAATAAACTGTGGAATGCCCGTTGCTAAAAATATTAAATAACTATAATCAACATCATGCCCTTTCAATGGTGCACCTTGCAAAGTCAACAGATATTCGGTGGCATGTATTTTATACAACACTAAAATCAGAAAATACCCGAAAATCAATCGGGCATAACTGAGCCGATTCAAATAATACTGCCTTATCATAGCTTCTTTTTCTTAATTGAAAACAACACTTTGCTTTTTGTCTTTGTAAACGTATATGTTTTCCGGTCTAAAATATAAAGTGATTTAGTGTATGCAATAGTTGAAAACGGTTGCTTCCTTATATGGTAGACATAGCCATAAATCCAATGCGGAAACTGAGCCATATCAGCTTTGTTATTTTCAATATTATAGCCGATTTTCTTTTGCCATGCAAATGAAAATGCACTTGTTCTACGGCTTACCAAATCATGCACCGGATCCTGATTTCCATTTTCGTGTAAATTCCAATAAGCCTTAAATGTATTTGTCAGTACTGCATCTTGCCATATTGGAAGCCGGGTTGTATTCAGCAATGTGTCGTCAAGATAAATTTCATTGCGGACTAAGGTATCGCTTACTTGCTCTGTTCTCGAATACATATCCCATACAAAAAAGGGGAAGGAGTATTCGCGTTTGAGAAGAAAATACGTCTGAAAAATAATGAATAGCAAGATGGCACAAAAAAGCCACTTGCTTTTTCTGAAAACACGAATCAGATATAAATTGTGGATATCCATTTGGTTTATTCCATTCAAAGATAACACTTATCCCAGCTCATTAAATTGTAACCCATGATATATTCAACCTGAAATTTAACATATAATCGCATTAATACGCTACTTCACAAGTACTTTCGCTTTATTTTTACTTATTTTTGTGCCGATGACTAACGATGATAAGATTGTAAAAGAAGCCAAGCACATTCTGGCAAATTATCTCGAAAATAACAACCAGCGCAAAACACAGGAACGCAATGTTATTTTGGAAGAAATTTATGCCAGAGATGATCATTTTGACGCTGAAGAATTATATATCCAGTTAAAAACAAAGCGATTTAATGTCAGCAGGGCTACGGTATATAACACCCTCGAGGTTTTAGTAAACTGCGAGTTGGTCACGAAACATCAGTTTGGTCAAAATTCTGCGATATATGAGAAAGCTTATGGCAACCGCAATCACGACCATCTGATTTGTATTGATTGTGGCAAAGTTTTTGAATTTTGTGACCCACGATTGCAGCAAGTTAAAACTACTGCAGGAGATACCTTTCATCAGCGCATAAAAACACATTCTCTGACTTTATATGGTAATTGTTCAAAACAAAATTGTGAACATAAAACGAAATAATACACGTATGATGAGTAGCATCAGGATAGCACTTTTTATGTTGGTTAGTTATTTGGGTAATGCACTTTTTGCAGGTGAAATTAACCTGACACCACAACCTAATTCCATCCATTTTTCAGACGGCAAGTTTACTTATAAAAAAGGCATTGAAGTAAAAGTTACACGCGGCGACAATGATACCAAATATGTACAAAATCAACTCAGCTCTTTCCTGAAATCGGAAAATATACCGCAGATTCAGTTTTCAAATAATCTTTTGTTTCTCAATTTGCTGAAAGAAAATACAATACCCAATGATGGCTATGAATTAAAAATTCAGCCGACACAAATCTCTATTACATCTTCTTCCAATGCCGGGTTGTTTTATGGCGTACAGACGCTCATGCAGCTTATTAATTTTGATTCTACAAACTCGGTTTTATCCTGTTTGGAAATTAAAGATGAACCCGCTTTTGCCTATCGTGGTTTTCATTTAGATGTAGCCCGCCATTTTTTTGATGCGGATGTTGTGAAATCCTATTTGGATGCCATGGCAAAATTGAAACTCAATACCTTTCACTGGCACTTAACAGATGACCAAGGCTGGCGCATCGAGATAAAAAAATATCCTAAGCTGACAGAAACGACAAATGCACAACGCAAAGGATATTATACTCAAGAGCAAATCAAAGAAATCGTACAATATGCCAAAGAGCGTTTTATCACGGTTATTCCGGAGATAGACATGCCCGGGCATTGTTCTGCCGCCATTGCAGCTTATCCTTATTTGGGCTGCTTTAATCAAACCATAGATTTACCACAATCGTGGGGAGTTAAAGCTGATATTTTATGTCCGGATGATACCACTATGCGATTTGTAAAAGAAGTACTGGATGAAGTTTGCACTATGTTTCCATCTCCGTATATCCATGTTGGCGGTGATGAGGTAAACACCAAACACTGGAAAGAAAGTGCGGAAGCAAAAGCTATACTTGCGAATAATAATTTGAAAGATGCTTCAGCTATTCAGCATTTCTTCATCAAAGAAATTCAACATTATTTAGCAACAAAAAACAAGAAAATAATTGCCTGGGGCGAAATTGCTGATAGTAAACCGGATAAAGATATTGCGGTGATGAGCTGGAGAAATAATAAAGCAGCAGTAAAGGCTGCAAAAAATGGGAATCCGGTGATACTGGCACCGCGTCAATTTTGTTATCTGGATTATATGCAATACTGGGATGAAGAAAAAAAGAGCTTTGCATTCTTATACTTGCCTCTGGATAAAGCCTATAAATTTAATCCACTGAGCAAATTGAAAGCACATGCCGATAAAGTACTGGGTGGCGAAGCATGCGTATGGACAGCATATATAGAAACAGAAAACCAGCTTAAAAATCAGGTATTTCCACGCTTGATTGCACTTGCAGAATGCTTGTGGACGAAACCGGAAAATAAAAGCTATTCAAATTTTACAAACCGCTTGGACAAGCAAAATAATTACTTCTACAAAGAAGACATCTTGCATGAAGAATACGACAACGTGCATATCAAACCTAAAAAGAAAAAATAATTCCAACACTTAG
>CAZPBT010000067.1:1995-13333 GCA_964584555.1 uncultured Chitinophagales bacterium | reverse complement strand
AAGCCAAAGCCGGGCTGAACAGAATAGATAAGTAAGCTTCAACTAAAATATGCTCAGGGCATGCACAGAATACCCCACCCTCAGGATGTGTTTTCGATTAGCATAGCCCAAAACAGGCAAGTGCCACCTACAGTAGAAGAACCTTTTGCTTGTAGTCAACTATAGCAAACTAAACTCAAGTAATACTATATAGCATTACTTATCAAAACAGAGAAAAGGTGTTGCCACTACGTGGCTATAATAACCCGACTTTGGGTTAAGTAAAATATGGTAAAAAACAGGTGATTTCTCATTTTTGCCTCCAACTTAATATGATGAAGGAATAATAGAGTGGTAGTTTTTGATAATAAAATCAACTAATTTTAAATTGAAACGCTTATACAGAACTCAAATTTATACAACTTGTAATCATGGATGTTGCTCTTAAAAGAATGACAAATTTTAAGATAACTGATAATATTGTTAATTTAGCATGCATGTTAAAATCGTCCGAGCTGATTGTGTATAAGGCTTCTGCAGGAAGCGGAAAAACGTATGCACTCGCCCGTGAGTTTCTGAAAATCGTTTTAGCTAATCCCTATGATTATAAACGCATATTGGCAGTTACCTTTACCCGTAAGGCTACTGAAGAAATGAAATCTCGCATTATTGAAAATCTTGCACAACTAAAAAATAAAGACCCTAAATCACAACACCTTCGCAAGGAGATTATCCACTCCTTCCAACCCATCTTTCCGGATATCTCTATGCATCTCGACAATAATGCCGCTCTCGCTTTAGAGTTGATTTTACACGATTATTCCAATTTCAATATCAGCACTATCGATAGTTTTTTTCAGGCTATTATTCGCTCTTTTGCCAAAGAACTGGATTTGCCTATTGGTATGGAAATAGAGCTGGACACACAGTCGGCATTGGCTGCTGCCGTAGAACAAGTGCTCAAAGCATATGAATCAGGTAAGGATGAGATTTCGCAATGGATAGAAGACTTCGTCAGTGACAGAATTGATGAAGACAAAAACTGGAAAATAGAAGATAGTCTATTACAGTTTTCAAGAGAACTTTTCAATGAGGATTTCAGGAATATCGCCAATGAATTTGCACTAAGTGATGAGAAACCGGATTATAAAAAAGTGGTAAGTCGGCTTAAAGAAATTATCCGAAATTATACTGCATTTTTCAATTATCACTTGGATGAAATAAACGAATATATTGACCAAAACCAACTCGATATTAACGGATACAAAGGCAGATCGACAATACGCTCTTTTCTTAATAAACTAACAGATTGCAATCTTGAAATTACCAAAACCCTGCAAGACTTTCTGGATACGGACATTATCTTCCCGGCTAAAACCAACCTGACTGCGTCCGAAAAAATAAAATTGGAACAGGCGTGGCATTCCATATTTAAACCATTTATTTTGGAATCTATTGCCTATGTAACACAACATGAGCGTCAATATATTTCTGCTAAAGCCGTGCTTAAGAATATGTATGCATTTGTGTTATTGGACGCTATTAATGATGAACTAAAAAAATACAAAGCCGAAGAAAATCTGGTCTTAATTTCTGACACAAACAATATTATCAGTTTGCTTTCTGAGAAAGATGCAGTGCCTTTTATTTTTGAAAAATCAGGTTCATTTATAAAATATATATTGCTGGATGAATTTCAAGATACTTCATTATTACAATGGAAGGGATTGTCTAAACTGGTGCTCGAAATTTTGGATAATGCAAACGGTATCGTCTTGATAGTAGGCGACCCGAAACAAAGTATTTATCGCTGGCGAGGGGGTAAGATGAATCTGATTATTGATGGCATTCAGCAAGATTTACAACATCACTGGAAGCAAAGAAAAGAAACCCCTTTGAACGACAACTGGCGCAGTGCAAAAGAAATCGTAACATTTAATAATGCCTTCTTTAAGCAATTGAAAGCAGCAAAATTGCTGGACAATGATTTATATGAGGCGGCTTATCTCGATGTGGAACAAAACAACAAGAAACAAGATATTCAGGGCTTGGTGAGATTTCATTTTTTTGATGCTGACAATAAAAAGAAATTGGCTGAAGGCAAAACTCCGGTGAAAACCAAAATATTAGAGGATCTGGCAAAAACCATTACTTCTTTTAAACAAAAAAAGCTAAATGATATTGCCATACTCACCCGCACGAATACAGAAGGAATTTTAGTTGCACAATACTTAAGTGAACAACATATACCGGTTGTGTCTGCTGAATCATTACTGCTATATAGTCATAGACATATACGACTCATGATTGCGGCTTTGTATTACATCAATTTTCCTGACGAACAGCTTTATGCCGTACAACTGAATTATTTGCTCGCACAACACGAAGGTGCTGAAGATATTCAAAATGAGCTTAAACGTGAACCGGATTTCAACTATTCTTTCATTTTACATTATCCTGTATTTGAGCGCACTATTATACATGAACAGGCACAAAAAGATGTGTGGGAAATTGTGCAAATGCTGGTTTCAGCTTTTAATTTGTTGAGAAATGAGAATGAATATGTGCTGCGTTTTCAGGATATCGTCTTGCAGCATTGCAGTCGCTACTCAAATAAGCTGAATGAGTTTCTGGAATTTTGGGAAACACAAAAAAAACGCTTTGCCATTATGCCACCCGATGGGGTGAATGCGGTGAAAATAATGACCATACACAAATCAAAGGGATTGCAGTTTCCGGTAGTCATACTGCCTTTTGCCGACTGGGACATCAAGCCAAAGCCAGACCAAAAAATCTGGATAAAAAGCGAGGTTGAGCCATTCAATCAACTGCAAGCATTTTCCATTGAGACAAAAAAAGAAAATTTAAAATCAGTATTTGCGGCAGAAATACAAAAAGAAACCGATGCCGCATTTATCGATAATATTAATTTATTGTATGTGGCGCTTACCCGGGCTGAGAGTGAGCTGCACGTAATAAGTGTAAAGCCTGCCGGAGATCCACATGAATTGAATAAGCTCAATAAAATTATTTATCCTGTTATAGAAAAATTGAATTTGGACGGCAGTCATGCTGATGCCGATGAATTTTATTTTGGGAAAGGAGATGGCATTTTTCCGCATGATAAGAAAACATGGGAAACGGAGCAGTTGCATGTACCATCTTGGAGTGATTATAAGAAAACATTGCAACTTAAACAACATGACGTCTTTAATAAAGAACAGGAAACAGGCACTCAAATACACGAATTACTTGCTGAAAATATGCATGGAAACACAAGCGACCGTTTGGCGAATTACGCTACTGATGAACGATTGTCATTCGAGCAATTATTTACAGACATTCAATTTATTTTTGAGCAAAAAGGCTGGAATGCAGATAAATGGCAACAGCTTAATGAACGGCCTATTGTTTTTGAAGAGCAATTATTAATACCCGACAAACTCTTGATTTCGGAAGACGAAATCATCGTGCTGGATTACAAAACAGGTGTAAAAAACAAAAAACATCATCAGCAAATACTAACCTATAAAGCAGTATTAGGAAGCATGTTTAAGCAACCTATAAAAGGGTATTTGCTTTATTTAAAAACCATGGAGTTGGTGGAGATTACTATATAATAAATGCAAACTATAACAATTAATAACAACACACTATCTGCCCAGATTGCACCCCATATCGGGAATGCGCTTTATTCGCTTGTTTATAAAAATCAGGAACGGCTTTATTTTCCTTTTACTTTAGATGAATATCAATCATCATCTAAACTTGCCGGAAACCCGTTTATGCATCCGTGGGCAAACAGGCTACAAAGTGATTATATCACCTTAAATAAAAAGCAGCATAAGTTCCCCGCATTTTATGCTGATAAAATTTATCGCGATGCCAATCAACTGCCATTGCACGGATTATTATTAAAAAACAATAAGTGGCAAATTACGGAACACAGCTCAGACAAGCATGTGGCACACTACCATTTTCACAAAGAAGATGAGCTTGCAATATTCCAGTTTGAACACGTAATTACTATGGTTCATGAACTAACCGGTGAAAATGAGATTACCATTACGACAACTGTAACAAACTTAGCTTTAGATGAAATGCCTGTTTCATTCGGTTTTCATCCTTATCTTATCCTGAATGAAAAAAGAGAAAATACGGTACTTACAATCCCGGCATCAAATGTTATTGAAACGGATGAAAAACAAATTCCCAATGACAATAAATCGGATAAAGAATTGTTATGGGAATTTAAAAACGATGAAATTATTTTAGCCCAACACACCTTTGATCACGGTTTTACCGATTTAAAAAGACAGGAAAATGGAGATGCTGTATTCAGGCTAAATGATATTGAAGTCAGCTTTGACAAAAATTATCCTTATGCACAAATCTATGCACCCTTACACCCCGACAAACCTTATGTGTGTATAGAACCTATGACGGCAATTACCAATGCGCTCAACACTAATTCTTGTCCGTTACTGAAACCAAATGAAAAATTTGTAGCGGGCTTTAGCATTCGATTTTTAAGTTAACTCTTACCCGCATGGATAAATCCAAAACATTTTACTTTGTAATATTCTTCAAAAGCCTGTTTTAAGGTGAGTTTGTTTTTATTTAAAAATTCAACATCAGCTATGGCATTGAAAAACATCCTGTCGGTCATGGCTAATACGGCAGAATTAATGTCTTTGAATACGCCTGCTTTTTTCCCTGAATCATAAAAAACAAATAAGACTTCAGAGGTGTATTCAATAAAATTTTGAACATCCTTCCATAATTTTGGATAATCGTTACGCAAATCTTCCAAAAAAATATTGGAGATATCAGAAATTACTCCTGCAAATAGTTCAATAATCTGATAATAGCGTTCTTCAAAAGTCAGATTTTGGTTTTGGGCAATTTTTTCAAAATCACGCAACTGAAAAATGACACGTTCCAAAATAATTTCCACCATTTCATCTTTCGATTTAAAATACTGATATAAAGTAGCCTTTGTAATATTTAATTCTTTGGCAATGCTATCCATCGTGTACTTTCGCAAACCATGCACTTTAAATGTCTGTGTCAGCAGATTCAGGTATTTTTCCCGCTTCAGTTCATTCGTATTGCGTTTTTTATCCGTAGATTTTCTTCCCATAATTCAAAAATAGCAAGTTATTTTTACTCTTCTTCGGATTAACAAAAGATAATTGTTTTACTAAATTAAACTATTTTCATAAAAATAGTTTAATTTTACTTGACTAATTTTATTGTTATGAAAAAATTATGGAGAGAAGGCAAGTATGTTTTACCGATAATAGTACTGCCACTAATCGTATTAATTTCATTCTACGGGCGTGGTTTCTGGACTTTCTTTGCCGGTATATTTGCTTTTGGTTTTATTCCGGTAATGGATTTGATTTTTGAAGGTAATACTGAAAACCTTACCGAAGAAGAAGAAAAGGCTGAACGAGGTAAGCGTTACTATGATTATCTGCTTTATATCACTGTGCCCTTGCAATTCGTCTTATTGGGGATTTATTTGTATCGCATTTCTCATGTTGATTTGCAATGGTATGAATATATCGGGATGACTTGGGCGGCGTTGTTATTGTGTGGCGTAATCGGAATAAATATTGGACATGAACTTGGGCACAGAACTAAAAAATATGAGCAATTTATGGCAAAGTCATTATTACTGACTTCACTTTATATGCACTTTTATATTGAACACAACCGCGGTCATCACAAAAATGTAGCATCGCCATTAGACCCTGCAACATCTCGAATCAACGAACCCTTATATTTGTTTTATTTTCGCAGTGTTTTCGGTGGATGGATGAGTGCCTGGCACTTGGAAAAACACAGACTGGAAAAACAAAATTTGTCTTTCTGGAATCCGTTGCACAATGAGATGCTGCGCTTTCAGCTGATTCAGTTAGCGCTCTGTATCGGTATTTTTTTGGCTTTTGGTTGGATTGGCTTGTTTGGTTTTTTGGCATCGGCCACCGGAGGTTTTTTATTACTCGAAACAGTCAATTATATCGAACACTATGGCATGCTCCGTCACGAAATTTCTCCCGGAAGATATGAGCGTGTACGCCCACAACATAGCTGGAATTCAAATCACGAACTGGGGAGAATATTTTTGTTTGAGTTGACCCGCCATAGCGACCATCATTATAATGCAGGTAGAAAATATCAGATTTTGCGTCATTTTGATAATGCACCGCAAATGCCGACCGGCTACCCGGGCATGATGATTATTTCACTTTTGCCACCATTATGGTTTAAAGTGATGAATCCTCGTGTGCAAAATCATTTAGCCATGTTGCAAACCATGACAACGGAGACAGCAGTTACTGTTTAGCTTGTTTTCCTAACCGCTGTTTTCTTTTAGTACCATGTCAATACATAAAACTGCTGCCAGTATCAGCGTGCGTAATTTGCTGTCGTTGCTTACAGAAGGGTTAATTTCCAAAACATAGTTATCTGCTGTAGTAAAGAACTCTTTACCGATTCCCGCCCACTTTTTAGTAACTTTCCCAAACTCGGCATTGTCTTTTATAAAAGAAAATTCCCAGCTTGTCCATTTGCCTTTTAAGGTGCATATTACCTGATCGTTTGCATCCAGTACATCAAACTTGCCACCCAGACTCAGCATGCGTTGTCTGAATTTCCCAATGAGTTGTTCTTTTTCATCAAACACTTCTACCACAGATCTAAAAAACACAGTGCCTCTTGTTATACGAGTAATCAGCGTGCCATCGGTAGCCTTTACTTCAATATTGAAAGGAGTCATTACTTTATAGCCGAGTACCCTGAATAGTTTACTAAAAAAGCCAAGATTCGGCTCACGGCATTCCATAAGCAATTCTCTTGTTTCGGGATGATAGATATCGTAGTTACTCGAAACTTTAAAAAACCCGACATGTTCTTTTACGAAAAATACATTTTGCTGAAGTGAGGTATGCATAGATTTAAAATTTAATCACTATTCTTTCAAGAAATAAAAATACAACAACACATTTCCTTTATAAGTTCCATCATTATTTACTGGATGAAAATTATTGATGTTCAGCGTTTTCATATACTGATGCTAATTGCTTTTCAGCTTCTTTGTCTGTCTTTACTTTATCTGCCAGATAATATGCTTTGGCTACTTCAGCACCGAAATACAACAATGCAGACATGTAATATACCCATACCAGCAAGACAATAATGGTTCCGGCTGCGCCGTAAATGCTGATGATTTTCATTTTAGCGAGGTATAGTCCTATTATATACTTACCAATCAAAAACAATACGGATGCACTAAGGGATGCAGTAATTATGTATTTCCATTTTAGTTTTACCGAAGGCAATATCCGATAAATAAATAAAAACAAGATGGTCGTCATAATAAAAATAAGACCGGAGTTGGTAAGCGATAATATCGTTACGGTTGATGATTTTAATAAGACAGTAAGATACTGATGTGCGAAATTGAGTACTGTATTTAATAACATAAATACTAAAACTAATGCCGAACATAGTATAATCATCAATAATGAAAACATTCGATTGAGCAATGTCGATTTCCAGTTTCGTTGTAGCAAATAAATGGGTTCCCAAATAATATGCAAGGTGCTCTGTATCTCAGAAAAAATGCCGGATGCACCAAAAATAAGTGTAATGGTGCTGAACAGGGTAATCCATCCGTTTGAATTAAATACATTCATCTGTTGAATAACATTATTGATTTCTATGGCAGTAGATTTGCCGAACAACTCTGTCAAATCTTTCAGTAGCTCGGTTTCTATATCAGCAGGATTAATAAAGAAACCGGTTATTTTGAGAAGCAAAAGCAACAACGGTGGTAATGCAAATAAAGTATAATAAGATAGTGCTGCACAAAATTTGGATACCGAATCATGACGGTAATAACGGTAAGCCTCCCTGATTATCTCATATATCTTCCGGATTTTCTTCATTTGGGATATCCGCTTTTTAAACTAGACTAACCCTGTAGTTTCTCAAAAACATAAATCAGACTGCTGTAATTCCCGTCTTTTTTAGCAGAACGATTACTTAAAAAACCTCTTATTATGGCTTTGGGGAATGACAACCATTTAGGCGTTCCTTTATGCCATTCACTTCGCATCGAAACATAATAGGCATCAAGTGGCAACGGCGTCATTTGTGTTAACGCAAACCCATGTTGTTCCACCAGTTTTTGCACCGTAGAAGGTGAGAAATGATAAATGTGACGGGGTACATCCAACGCATCCCAATACTTGCCATAATGAGCAGAATCATAACATTCGATATTGGGAACTGCAATAATGAGTTTGCCTTTGTTTCGCAACCAAAGTTTAAAAAAATCCAGTTGCTCATGTACCGGATAGATATGTTCCAACACATGCCACAACGTGATGACATCAAACTTGTTTTCTTCTATTTTTTTAAACTCATCCAGGGCATATACTTGTATCTGATTAACTTCATTAGCTACTTTTCTGGCCATCTCATCCGGCTCTATGCCAATGGTGTTTATCTTGTTTTGTTTCATAAATGAAAGAAAGTCTCCGGTGCCACAACCATAATCCAGCAAATCGAATTGATTTTCTTTTTGAATGAGATTTTGGATAAGCTTCAGCTTTCTTTTTTTCATATAATTGCGAGCATACCGATAAACAGACTGTACCATGCCTCTAGAATGGCTGGTATGCGACATGTAATCCGGCATATTATAGTACTTTCCAATGGCTGCTTCTTCCGGGCGGGGATTAGTAAAAACAAATCCGCAAGCATTGCATTGCTGCACAGTAAAGCTTTCGTTAGAATAATTGTCTTTGGCTTCGGTGTAAGTTCTGAAATCGGTATGGTTGCAAACCACACACTGCACTATTTTTTCCATATCATAAATTAAGCAGTCGTAAAGGTAATACTTCCCTTTTGTACTGCATCAGAAACTATGTATTCCTGAATTTTTTTATTGTTTTCACAATAATCGGAGGCAGTAAATCATTGGCAAGGTTGACAAATCCGTTAAAGGCTTTCATCTTGCCCGAATCTTGTCCATCTCGGGTAGCAAATGTGGTAGTAATACGGGCTTTATCCCCCATATTCACTTCTCCTTCCGGTCTGCCGTTGGTGTAATAGTATAAGGCAATAGAGCGTCTGCTCCTGTCTGGTGGGCAAGTTAATGGATCTGGTAAACCATGCCACGAAAAATCTGTTGTAGAGAACATGGCCAGGCGATTGAAAAGCGGAGCAACTTTGGTCACACATTTACTCATATCGCGTTCCCACAATTCAAAATGACCTCCATATTCGTCTTTCCAGTCTTCATTCAAATAAACCAGAATATTCAGCCTTCTGTCTAATTTAGTGAGTTTGTGTTTATGAAAATCGACATGCATTTTCAAATAGCCATTTGGTTTTATTTCGTGGAATCCTCCGCCTTCAAAATAGGGGTCTGGGATAAGTGTTTCTTTAATACCCGTTAGGTTTTGAAGAAATTCCAGAAAGGGCTGTGAATTGAGGTAATGCACAAATGCTTTTGTGTTTGGGCCAAAACGATATTCGCCTTTTGTTGCCAGTTTTACCTCATTGGGATTGCTGTATTGTATGTCTTCTTTTTCTTTGCCAATTACAGGAAATTCTTTTATGATTTCGCGCAATAATTCCGGATTAAAAAGATTGTCGTAATAACCGCTTGGAAATGGCTGAGCATTGATATAAGCGTCGTGGTTTTTTTTGCCAAACTCTACCAATTCAGCATCTGTCATGGTATTTAAGAAGTTCATAAAATTAGTTTTTGTCTTTGCTGATTTGCTGTAACAAAGATAGGGCTAATATCCCAAGCATAAAAGGATGGGTTAAGAATTCCAAATAAATGCTACCTTTATTACCTAAAATTTAGGATAATGTCGGCGGCTACAAATGAAATAAAACGCGTTACCACGCACAAGATGAAAGAGATGAAACAACGTGGTGAGAAAATTTCCATGTTGACGGCTTATGATTTTTCAATGGCGAAAATTCTGGATGATGCCGGTATAGATATCTTATTAGTAGGCGATTCAGCATCTAACGTGATGGCGGGACACGAAACCACACTGCCCATTACGTTAGACCAAATGATATACCATGCACAAAGTGTAGTGCGTGCCATTAAGCGTTGTTTTGTCGTGGTAGATTTACCCTTTGGTTCATATCAGGGCAATTCATTAGAGGCACTGAATGCGGCTATTCGTGTGATGAAAGAAACCGGAGGACATGGTGTGAAATTAGAAGGCGGACAGGAAATCGGTGAATCTATCATCCGAATTTTAACAGCAGGCATTCCTGTGATGGGTCATTTGGGCTTAACGCCGCAATCTATATACAAATTCGGTACCTACTCTGTGCGTGCAAAGGCAGAAGATGAAGCAGAGCAGCTGATTGAAGATGCCAAATATTTAGAAAGCATTGGTTGTTTTGCTTTAGTGCTGGAAAAAATTCCGGCAGATTTGGCGGAGAAAGTTGCTAAGACCATTTCTATCCCGGTAATTGGTATAGGTGCAGGCGGTGGTGTGGACGGACAAGTTTTGGTTACCCATGACATGCTGGGCATTACCCATGAATTTAAACCCCGGTTTTTACGTCGCTATTTAGAGTTATATGACCAAATAAAAGAAGCCACAGCACAGTATATTGCCGATGTAAAAAGCAATGATTTTCCGAATGACAAGGAACAGTATTAGTGATATTTGTTTCTTTCAGGTACTAAATAAATCTACAATTACCTTAAAAACGTAAATAATGAATTTCAAAAGAATTTCTATCGTTCTTCAAGTATTGGTAGTTTTCAGTTGTTTGTTGCCATTTTATCCTACATCCTGCAACCAAAAACCAGCAAAAGATAAGCTTGCAGATTCTATAGCTGTGCTTGATACATTTGCTGTAAAATCAAACCAAGATACAATCCTTAAGTCCCTCGATACAGCTTCATTATTTTCAGATAATATGCAAAGAGATACTGTAAAGGAAATTAAGTTAACGGATGAATTAGCTGAAAAAAGTAAAATCTACAAGATGATACTTCGTCCAAATAATAATTACAGTATGCTGGGCTTTATCATTGACAACTTAGATAGTTTATTTTACGGATTAGCTGCTTTTGTTTTAATACAATTGATTTTGGTAATTATCTTTAAAGCATTTGGTTTATCACTACTTTCAGTCATCATAAATATTTCGTGTTTACTCATACTATTATTTTATAATCCCATGTTTTTATTAGGAAAAAAATTATGGGGTAGTTATGTCATGATGTCACTGCTACTGATAACTATTATACTTGATATTTACATTTGGCGAAAATCAAAACAAGTATTGCATTAAGAGC
>CAZPBT010000067.1:0-1895 GCA_964584555.1 uncultured Chitinophagales bacterium | reverse complement strand
ATTATACTTGATATTTACATTTGGCGAAAATCAAAACAAGTATTGCATTAAGAGCGATGAAGTTATTTTTTTACTGAAAACAGGTATTATCAAAATTCAGTATATTTACTTAGCCATTATTTTGGTTATACATTATACTATGAAAAAACCATTAGCAACTATTACTATTGGGCTGTTTTTATTGCTGTTTTTCTCTTGTTCCAAACAAGAAATAGAAAAACAGCTTACTTCATTTCCAGAAATTGAGCATCTAATATTACTGGCGGATTCTGCCTTTGTGATGGAAAACAGCAACTATGCAGATACCATTATTCAGGATGCCCTACAGAAAGCTGAAGCCACCCGCAATGCCGATATCATTCTTAAAACACTTTTTTATAATACCTCTGCTAACATCAGTATCAATTCTACCGTAGAACGGCTGGATAAAATGGGAGAATTTATTAATAAAGGATTGGACTACGCCAAATTGTTCAAACGCTTGGATTATATTGCTTATGGCAACGCCAATTTAGCGGAGTGGTATCTGGCAAAAGGTGATTTGAATCAGGCGGTAACTGCCGCAAATCTGGCATTTTCCACAGCATTAGGCATCCAAAATGACTCCTGTAAAATTGTATGTGCCCTGCAATTGGCAAGAGTATATGAAAGACAAAAAAACATGCTGCTGGCTTTCCGCACTTATACCAATGCACATGATATTGCGAACAAAAGCGGAAACGAAAAACACCTTGCCATGGTGTATCTTAAGTTGGGCGGGTTATACGAAAGCTTAAACAAGAATGAAGAAGCCAAAGATTACTATTTCAGATGTCTGGAGTTGGATAAGAAATTAAATGATATTGACGGACAGATTGCTTCTAATGTTGCGCTCGGCGATATTTACGAATACCGGATGGCCAAAAACTATTATGAAACAGCCGAAAAACTGGCAGTACAATTTAAGCGGATGCGTTTATTAAAGATTGTTCAGTTACATTACTTTTCCTACAAAATCATCAACGGCATTCCCAACGATGCACTTAGATATTATCAGCAGCAGCCAATGATAGAAGAGATTTACAAAAACAGAGGAGATAAATATGTCAACTGGATACTGGCTGAAATTCATCTATATGGCAGCCAACCGGATACCGCCAAATTTTATTTTGACAAGTGTACGGAGGCATTTCAAAGTGATTATGATAAAAACGCACGTTTGAGCCTTTTGATGGAATACGGGTTGGCACTGACTCAACTAAAAAAGAATGCGGAGGCAACTGCTGTATATAGAGAAGCATTTGAATTAAGCACACAAACTTCTAATTCCTCCTATGCCATTAATAGCGCAGAAGAACTCAGCAGGCTGTATGAACAAAACAGTAACTACAAAGAAGCGTTGTTGTTTGCCCAACATGCAGAAAACTATAAAGATTCTGTACAGGCATTGTCTAAAGAAAGAGATTTTGCTTCGCTGGAAATCGAGAATGAAAACAAGCGCATAGAAAATGAAAAACTCAAAGAACTTGAGGCGGAGCACCACCGGCACAATATTCAATATTTGGCCATCATTATTGCCATTACCTTTGTGTTTTTATTATTGATGATAAGCGGTATTATGACCATTTCATCGCGTGCTATTGAAATACTCGGTTTCTTTTCGTTTATCTTCTTGTTTGAGTTCATCATTATGCTACTCGACCACAAAATAATAGCGCTTACACATGGCGAACCTTTGAAAATATGGCTGATAAAAATTGCCTTGATTTCAATGCTTATGCCATTCCATCATTTCATTGAAGAAGGATTGATACACTACCTCACATCCAAAAAAATCATCAAAGTAAAAGAGCGTCTCCATCTCAAAAAATTAATACCCCGCAAAAAAGCAAGTACAGTTGCAAATGAAGATGCAT
>CAZPBT010000066.1:0-13412 GCA_964584555.1 uncultured Chitinophagales bacterium | reverse complement strand
CGGAAAAGATGTTGCTGTTTCTTTGTATCATCACAATAAAAATTATCTTAATCCGGATTTAAAGTTTGACGATACCTTTGAAGATTTTTATACAAACGAAAAAGCTATACTTAATTGGTTCGTATTTACGCGTAAATGGCTGGAAAATAAGCATAATTTTAATATTCTGTATGTTACTTATGAACAACTAAAATCAGATTTCGACAATACATTAAATAAAATTGCAGATTTTTTACATGTAGAATTAAGTAATGAAATAATAGAAAGAACAAAAAAACATGCCTCTTTTCAGTATATGAAAGACCATGAAAGTAAGTTTGGTGAAAAAAGACCAATCTCAGAAAGAAAGATTTTTGATCAATTTATCAGAAAAGGAGAAAGTGGAGAAGGAGATAAATATATGAATGAAACACAGCTGGAATTCTACAATAAACACTATATGGATATAATTTATCCATTATTGCAAAAAAAAATATAGTCACAAACTTTTTTTTATCAATTTCACTATTTATCTTCGTTATATTCTATAACCTATTTAAATAAATACTTATGAAAAAGAAATTCAACTTCAAATTCGTTTTAGCTTCATTGGGAATGTTGCTGGGATTAACATCATGTAAAAAAGACTGGACATGTTCTTGTACATTTACATATGATGGTACTTCTTATACAGAAGAAAAGGTTTATCCGGGTACAAAAAGATCAGATGCGAAAAAATCATGTGATGCTTATCAAACATTGCTTAAAACAGAGTATAGTGATGCAAGTTGCAAAATAAAATAAGATTATTTTGCTTTAAAGAAAACTACCCACTGGGTAGTTTTTTTATTTTGTTTTAACTCAACTTCTCTTTCAGATACTTTCCCGTTTGAGATTTTGCATTCTTTATAAGTCCTTCCGGTACACCTTGATACAATAAATAGCCGCCCTCTTCACCTCCGGTGGGTCCCAAGTCTATTACCCAGTCTGCACTTTTTATGACATCCATATTATGTTCAATCACGATTACTGTATGCCCGATTTCAATCAGCGCATTAAAGGCTTTTAAAAGTTTATTGATATCGTGAAAATGCAAGCCGGTTGTCGGCTCATCAAAAATAAATAAAACCGACTCTTTTGTATTGCCCTTGGTAAGAAAGGATGCCAGTTTTACACGTTGGGCTTCACCGCCACTAAGTGTAGAACTGCTTTGTCCAAGATGTATGTAGCCAAGCCCTACTTCCTGTAATGGCATCAATCTGTTTACCACTTCTTTTTTATCGGCAAAGAAAGTAATGGCTTCATCCACAGTCATTTCTAATACATCCGAAATGGCCTTTTCTTTGTATAAAACTTCCAGTATCTCGCTCTTAAAACGCTTACCTCTGCATACCTCACACTGTAAATGCACATCTGCAAGAAATTGCATTTCCACAACCTTTTCGCCTTCGCCCTCACACTCATCACAACGCCCGCCTTCAACATTAAATGAAAAATGTTTAGCCTGATAACCTCTTATTTTTGACAATGGTTGTTGTGCAAATACTTCCCGTATAGCATCATAAGCTTTGATATAGGTTACCGGATTGCTTCGCGAACTTCTGCCAATCGGGTTTTGATCGACTAATTCCACTCGGTTGATTTTGTTTTTATATCCTTTTATTTCTTTAAATAATCCCGGCTTATTTCCAGCACCTTCAAACTGTATTTTTAGATAAGGATAAAGAATTTGTTTGACTAAAGTAGTTTTGCCCGAACCCGAAACTCCGCTGATAACGGTGAAAGCCCGCAAAGGTATTTTTACATCGATATCTTTAAGATTGTTTTGTCTTGCACCGGATAATTCTATAAAATTAACCGGTTTGCGTCTTTGCTTTGGAAGTTCAATCTCCAGCTGATGAGTCAGATATTTAGTAGTTAAACTGTTAGGATGTTTGATAATATCATCCGCATTTCCGCTGAATACAATTTGACCGCCCAGAGTTCCGGCATATGGCCCTACATCTATCAGATAATCTGCACTGCGTATGGCTTCTTCTTCATGTTCTACTACAATGACGGTATTGCCTAAATCGCGTAAATGACGTAATACTGCAATTAATTTTGTTGTATCACTTGGATGCAGACCGACGCTGGGTTCATCCAGAATGTAAAGCGAACCGGATAAATTACTGGCTAAAGTGCGGGTAAGGTTGATGCGTTGCGTTTCACCACCGCTAAGTGTATTGGAAAACCGATTTAATGTAAGATAATCTAAACCGACATCCATCATAAAATGCAGCCTGTTTTTTATTTCCAGTAAAATGCGGTCAGCTATTTTTTTATCAGATTCAGCTAAATTAATCTTTTGAATATAAGCATTCAGGTTTTTAATCGGCATCAGCAATAATTCTCCGATATCGATATTGTTGATTTTTACATAAGATGCATCTTTTCTTATGCGCGAGCCACCACAAGCATCACAAATGGTACGTCCGCGATATCGAGCTAACATCACCCGATATTGTATCTTATAGGTTTGGGATTCAACATCATTAAAAAAATCTCGTATACCCTGAAAATATGCACAACCATTCCAAAGCATTTGATATTGCTTTTTATCCAAATCGATAATGGGTTTGTGAATAGGAAAATCAGCTTTTGATGCATTTTTAATCAGTTGTTTTTTCCATAATCCTGTCGTTTCGCCTTTCCAACAGACTACTGCATCTTCATACACAGATAAATTTTTATTAGGTATCACCAAGTCTTCATCTATTCCCAATATAGTGCCGAATCCCTCACATTTTGGACATGCACCAAAAGGAGAATTAAAATTAAAAAACTGTGGAGTAGGTTGTTCAAACTGCATTCCATCCAATTCGAATCGGTTAGAAAATGTCTGTTTTTTCTTATCCGGTATATCCACTACACAGGTCCCGTTTCCTTCTGCAAATGCCAATTGTATAGAATCTGCAAGCCTGTGCAGATTGTCTTCATCTTGTTTAGCCGTTACACGATCGATAAGGATATAGACGGCAGCATTTTTTGGGAAAGAATGCGGTAGTTTAACTTCATCTAAACGAACCACTTCATCGTTTATCAGTAATCGCTGTATGCCATCTTGCAACAAGGATGATAATTTATTTTCGTCCAGCTTATTTAGTGGAGCTAAAATTTGTATTTTGGTCTGTGCATCAAAACCGGCAATATAGTCAAGTACATCAGCCACATCCTGTTTCTTTACTTCTTTACCCGAAACTGGAGAATAAGTTTTTCCAACTTTAGC
Organism: uncultured Chitinophagales bacterium; assembly: GCA_964584555.1. Lineage (GTDB taxonomy): Bacteria > Bacteroidota > Bacteroidia > Chitinophagales > JADIYW01 > JADJSS01. The sequence continues at coordinate 10,165 of CAZPBT010000066.1, read as the reverse complement.
AAACAGTAAGCGCAAATAATCATAAATTTCTGTAAGCGTACCTACAGTACTGCGGGTAGTGCCTGTTGTTGTTTTCTGTTCAATCGCTATGGCAGGTGACAAGCCTTTGATATAGTCCACATCAGGCTTATTCATACGGTTTAGAAACTGACGGGCATAAGAGGATAGTGATTCCACATAGCGGCGCTGCCCTTCTGCATAAAGCGTGTCAATGGTAAGTGAAGATTTCCCGCTGCCGCTTACTCCGGTTATAACAACAAGCTGATCTCTGGGAATCTCTACATCTGCATTTTTAAGATTATGCGTTCTTGCTCCTTTTATAAGGATATTTTTTTGGGTGGATTTAGTTAATTTCTTAACGTTTGACATACTATTGGAACGATTCTTGCGTTAAATACTGTTAAAGGTAAACACGCTGTAAAATAGGTTATTTATATTTAATCTGGCAACTAACAATAATAAAAAAATCAGAAAAGATTGAGCAATTTTTACATGACGACGGCTATTTATTTAACAACAAAAGTTTTGAGATCATGTATCCAATCGTACTATCTGACAATGAGTTGGTGCAAAACTACATCAACGGCGACCAGCAAGCACTTGCTCAATTATTGAACAAGTACCAGCGTAAGGTATTTTCTTTTATATTAATTAAGCTGAAAGACCGTGCTCAGGCGGAGGATATTTTTCAGGAAACTTTTTTTAAAGTAATTGATTCGCTTCAACACGGCAGATATAATGAAGAAGGTAAGTTTTTGCCCTGGGTATTGATGATAGCCCATAATTTATGCATGGATTATTTCCGTAAAAATAAACGCATGCCTAATACCGTGGACGTGGATAGCAATGTGGTACAAAATTCGATGGGACTGCTAGATGAAAACAGAGAAGACAAAATCATGCGTCAGCAAACAGCTGATACCCTGCGGGAGATGATAGATAAGTTGCCTCCTGATCAGAAAGAAGTACTGATTCTGCGCCATTATGCCGATATGAGTTTTAAAGAAATTGCGGACATGACAGGAACAAATATCAATACCGCTTTAGGCAGAATGCGCTATGCCTTATTGAACTTGAAAAAGATGATTGGCAACAAGATAATTGTAATGTAATCTTATATGTATTTTGTTAGTTGCTAATAAATGCACGCTCTTTTACATGTCAGGAGAATCATGTATATTTATCCCAAATTAACAAAGCATGAGTTATATTCCCGTACTCGATTTAGCAGATTATTTGTCGGGTGACGAAAGTCGCAGACAAAAATTTATTCAGGGTTTTGGAAAAGCATATTCAGAAATTGGATTTGCTGCCATTGAAAATCACGGAATTGATAAAGATTTAATCGACAAATTTTACAGTCAGGTAGAAACGTTTTTTGCTATGCCGACTGATACGAAGCTCAATTACGAGAAAATAGAATATGCCGGACAACGCGGTTACACTTCTTTCGGCAGGGAAAAGGCCAAACAAAGTGAAGTGGCAGATTTGAAAGAATTTTGGCAAATTGGGCAATATATCGAAGATGGTGAGAAAATGCCTGTTGATGACTATCCGGATAATATTGAAGTGAAAGAATTGCCGGATTTTAATGAGACCGGCAGGTTGTTATATAAGAATTTTGAAGTGTCAGGAAGACACTTACTTCGTGCTATTGCCGAATATCTGCATTTGGATGTCAATTATTTTGATGCAAAAATTCATAACGGAAACAGCATTTTGAGAGCCATACATTATCCGCCTATTACCAAAGAACCGGAAACTGCCATCCGTGCCGAAGCGCATGAAGACATTAATTTGATTACGCTATTAGTAGGTGCCAGTGCAGACGGATTGCAAGTAATGGATGTTGAAGGTACTTGGCATGATGCCAAAGCAGAACCACACCAGATTATGGTAAATGTAGGCGATATGTTGCAACGATTGTGCAATAATAAACTAAAATCGACTACACACCGGGTAGTCAATCCTCCACAAGAAAAATGGCATACACACCGCTATTCTATTCCTTTCTTCTTACATCCGCGCAGCGAAGTGCGGTTGGATTGCTTAGAAAATTGTGTGGACGAACAACATCCACTTGCCTATGCACCTATATCGGCGGGCGAGTACTTAGACGAAAGACTTAGAGAAATCGGATTAAAAAAATAAATTAATTAGCTAATCAGCTAATTAGCTAATTAATAAAATATGCCATCTGCTTTATCCATAAAACTCGGCGATTTTTTATACAAACATGCATTTCCTGTTTACAATGTGATTTATCCCTATTTTAAACGAAGACAGGATAAACACGACATTGCTTTAATGCATCAATATATCAAAAAAGGAGATATCGTATTAGATATTGGTGCGAATATTGGTTTTTATACTAAGATACTATCCGCCCTGGTAGGTGAAAGTGGGAAAGTATATGCCTTTGAGCCGGATAAAACAAACTTCAATCACCTGATGAAAAATGCAGGTCATCTGAAAAATGTGGTATTCTTTAATAAAGCGGTAAATGAAAAAACAGGAAAAATTACGTTGTATCATTCCGATTTATTAAATGTAGATCATAAAACCTATCCAACAGAAAACTACACATCTACTACCGAGATAGATGGTGTTGCGCCGGATGATGTAATACCCGGACACAAAGCAGACTTTATAAAAATAGACATACAAGGCTACGAATATTACGCATTTTTAGGCATGAAAGAGATTTTCAAGCAAAATGAAAACTTAAAAATCATCACCGAGTTTTATCCATACGGAATGAAAAATGCGAAGATTGACTTTAATCTGTTTTTTAATTACTTATGGGAAAATGGTTTTGCAGTATTTATGACACTGAATGATTTATTAGTCCCATTCGAACAAGATGATATTCATAAGTATACCCAAAAAATGGATGAATATACTTTTATAGATTTATTTATTGAAAAATCAAAAGATGGCAAAACAAACTCCCAATAAAAAAAACATACAGAAACAAGTTGTTACAAAACCTGTAAATGCACCTTCTAAAAAAGAAGTCAGGTCTGATGGTTTTAACATTAATTTATTTGAATCTATAGAAAATCATTTTGCAAAAAATGAACGTAAATATTTGATAGCACTATTGCTAGTTGCGGTTGTGTTTTCTTTTTTCTGTTTTGATACAAAGATTTCTACAGCAAATGATGATGCATTGTATATTGAAGCCGGATTTGATTATTCAAAAAATTTCTTTGGGTATTTTTACACGGCAAATGCACCATTTTATCCAATTGTGTTGAGTTTTCTAATTCGGATATTTGGCGTAAATCTAATTGCACTTAAAATGTTTTCTATATTATTTTTTGCATTAGGCATTTATTTCTTTTTTAAAGCATTCAGAACTCGTATTCCATATATAATTCTCATTCCAGCCCTATTTATTGTGGTTATTAATTTCCCTTTCTTAATGTATGCCAGTCTTACTTATGCAGAAACTTTTTCTTTGTTTATCATGGGGCTTACATTTTATTACCTTTTCAAAATATTCGATAAATTAAAGTCAGAATCGCTTACAATAACGGATAAAATACCCTTGTTTCTGGCAATTGGAGGCTTAGTTTTTTTACAAATGATGACAAGAAATGTCGCATTAATATTTATTGGCGTGGTATTTCTTTATTTTGCTTATCAAAAAAAGATAATAGATGCAATTGGATCTGTTGTGGCATTTGGTGCATATTATATTATCTATAAATTGGCATTGAAATTTATCTGGAAACTTGATGGTTCACAATTCGAAGCTCAATCCCGTTTGATGTTCCAGAAAGATGCGTATAATGCATCTTTAGGTAAAGAAAATTTTTCAGGGTTTATCGATCGTTTTTTTACAAACGCTCAAATATATATTTCCTCTAGGTTAATGTATGTACTTGGCTTCAGAGAAGAGATGTCACCTAATAATCTAATCTTAACCCTTGTTGGAGTAGGACTGATTGCTTGGGCATTTATACTGATGTGGCGCAAAAAACAAGACCTTTTAATGTTTACCTCACTCTACTTTATTTCATTTTTAGCCGTTACTTTTCTTACGCTACATACTTCATGGGGACAAACCAGATTAATTATGATTTATTTGCCACTTATTTTATTTAGTCTATTTTATATACTATATTACTATGGCTCATTAAATTCGATGTTGCAATTTATTTTACCTTTGTTCGTGCTTATTTTATTTTTTAGCGGCATTTCTGCTACCAGTAAAAAGATAGCGAATCGCCTGCCCATTTTTATTGACAACATGACAGACAATCCTTATGCAGGTTATACCCCTGATTGGATGAATTATATTGCTATGAGCAAATGGTGCGGTAAAAACATGCCTAAGGAGGATTATATTGCTTGCAGAAAGCCTCCGATGTCATTTGTATTCTCATCAGGAAGAAAGTTTTATGGCATCTATAATGTGCCGGCACAAGATGCTGATTCACTTTTAACTCCCCTTAAACAACAGAAAGTTACTCATATTTTTACTTCAGAACTAAGACTGGACCCGGATCGATATATTGAAAATCAGTATATAAATACGGTGCAGCGTTACATGTATAATATTGTACAAAAATATCCAAATGCATTTGAATTTATGCATCGGGAAGGAGATATAGAAAAATCTGATTTATATAAAATCAATTGGGCTTACATAGATTCTTTAAAAAGTGCTATGTTGACAAAGCCTCTTCAACCTGTTTTGACGAAGTAGGTATAATGGAATTTATTTATTTTTGGCTTAGAAATCAATGAAAGAACATCAACCACATCTGGATCTGCCTGAAACTTCGCTGCAACACAGGGAAATAGTATTGTCTAAGCCATTTTTAAAACGAATTCATTCTGATTGGTATAACGAATTTAAAAATTACTCTAAGTCTATAGCCATTCAAGGAGATGTTGTGGAAATTGGTTCAGGCGGGGGCTTTCTAAAGGATGTTTACCCGGAGGTAAAAACTTCTGATATAATTAAGCTTCCTGTTTGTGATATGCAGTTTTCTGCAACAGAAATGCCTTTCGAAAATCAATCCCTGAAAGGGATTTTTATGCTGAATGTTTTGCATCATATTCCCGACAATGAAGCTTTTTTAAAAGAAGCAGCGCGCACACTGGCATCTGGTGGCTTTATCTATATGATTGAACCTGCCACTACTTGGTTTTCAAAATTTATATACAAAAATTTTCATCACGAACCTTTTGATGAAACAGTTAAAGAATGGAAATTTGCCAGCAAAGGTCCACTAAGTGATGCGAATGGTGCATTGCCCTACATTATCTTTAACAGAGATGCCGAATTATTAGCTAATGAATTTCCGGAACTGGAAATAGCCAAAATCACTTATCATACTCCTGTAAAATATTTACTTTCCGGAGGACTTTCAAAGCCTGCAATGCTACCCTACTTTATGTATGGCGCAGTTGATTTCGCAGAAATGATCTTATCTCCCTTTGCTTCTAAATTAGCTTTATTCCAAACTATTATTGTACGTAGAAAATAATTATGAATTTTAACTCGCGAAAGCAAACCATACACCAGCACTTTAATGATATTGCACAATCTTACAGGAAATATCGCAAACGCTTTTCTTATTATGGAAAGGATATCATCAATTATTTTAATTTCTTTTTGCAAGATGATTGTTCTGTTCTGGAAATTGGGTGCGGAAACGGCGAAACGATTGCCAACTTAAAAGGCAGCTATAAAGCCGGTATAGATTTTAGCGAAAACATGATTGATGCGGCACAGAAACAATATGTTGACGTTGATTTCTTTGTTATGGATGCCGAAAATCTGCTCTTGGATAAAAAATTTGATGTCATCATTTTCAATAATATCATCGGCTATCTCGACAATATTCAGGATGTATTTTATTCCATCAAAAAAAATTGCCATCAACATACGCGAATAATTATCTCCTATTATAATCATTGGTGGGAGCCCATCCTGAATTTCGGGGAATGGTTGGGAATCAAAAAGAAATCGCCTCAACAAAACTGGCTCAACGAACAAGATATTTCCAATTTGCTTTATTTGTCCGGCTTTGAATCTTATCGTACCAACCGCAGACTTTTATTTCCGGTTTATGTTCCGATTTTATCCTGGTTGCTCAATAAATATATAGCGAAATTACCACTGATAAAATCCTTATGTTTAAATGAATTTATTTTTGCCCGCATGATGCCTAATGAAACGGAAGAAAGCGTAAAGGAAAAATATTCTGTTTCTATTTGTATTCCGGCTCGTAACGAAAGTGGCAATATAGAAAATGCCATTCTGCGACTGCCTGAATTTGGCAAGCATCAGGAAATTATATTTATAGAGGGGAATTCTTCTGACGACACCTGGGAAAAAATACAAGAAATTCAGAAAAAATATGCAGCTACGCATGATATTAAGATAGGTCAACAAGACGGAAAAGGCAAAGGCGATGCCGTACGCAAAGGCTACAGCATGGCAACTCAGGATATTTTAATGATTTTAGATGCTGATTTAACAGTACCACCCGAAGAATTGCCAAAATTTTATAATGCCATTGCAACAGGTAAAGCAGAATTTATCAACGGCTCGCGATTAGTGTATCCGATGGATAAGGAAGCGATGCGATTTTTAAATACCCTGGGCAATAAGTTTTTCAGTAAAGTATTTTCTTGGCTGTTAGAACAACCCATTAAAGACAGCTTGTGCGGCACTAAAGTGATGTCGCGACAAGATTATATTGAACTGGCTAACAACCGTGCATTTTTCGGTGATTTTGATCCATTTGGCGATTTCGATTTGCTGTTTGGAGCTTATAAATTAAATCTGAAAATTATTGATTTGCCGGTGCGCTACCGTGAGCGTACCTATGGCGATACGAATATCTCGCGCTTTACCAATGGCTGGATGTTGCTGCGCATGTGTTGGTTTGCAGCAGGGAAAATAAAATTCTGGTAGCAACTATAAACACAATTTCGACAACTCGCTATCATTACTGCTGAATACATTAAAATCCACATCAGATGCAATGCCGTTTACATGTCCCTTGCAGTTGTGTTGCCAAAAACTCCATTGCTCATTTATACGAGGAGCAAATGCTCTGTTGTAATGTGCAATCCAAATCGGGTAATCCGGAAAATCATCTTTTACATATTGCTCATAAAAATCTACATTGCAATAAATAATCGGTTTTTTGCCGTATTTCGTTTCCAGTGTAGAAATGCAAAGTTTCAGGCTTTGTATAATCTTTGCTTTCGACAAATCATTTGTTTCTTCAAAATCGATAACCGGAGCAAAATCGCCCTTTTCCAATGATACAGTTTTTATAAATTGCTTAGCCTGTAACTTGCCATTTTTAGCCGGATGAAAATAAAGGTAGGCACCTCGCTTTATCCCATTTTTTTTACAACGATACCAGTTAATTTTAAAGAAAATATCCGTATGTGAAATGCCTTCAGTTGCTTTGATGAAGCAAAATTTCAGCCGGATATCTTTGTCTTTCATGGCGGCTACCTGCTTCCAGTTAATCCAGCCTTGGTGGCGTGATACATCAATGCCATGCAACTCATAGTTGGCAGGAATACGAATGCCGAAATTAGGATAGTATATTTTTCTGTTCCAGATATAAAACAATATAACGGCAGCAATTAATAGCAGGCTAAATACAAGCAGGATGATGCGTTTAGAGCGTTTCATGCCCGACAAAAATAATTGAATTTTATCTTGTAAAATGTTATCGTTCTTTAATGTGTAAATAAAACAATAAGAGATAACTTTATTAATATAAATTAACATCAATTATCAAAAACGCAACTTGTATATTCGCAATTAATTAGTTATCTTTGCATCGTGAAGTTTTTTACTATTATCTTCAGTATATACATTACGGTGCTTTCTTTTACGCCCTGTAAGGATAGTATAAAATGTAACAAGTTAGCCAATACCAATCAATCTTCTAATAATCATAAACAAACAAAAGATAATTGTACGCCATTCTGTATTTGTGCCTGTTGTGGTAAACAACTAGTAGCTGAATCCACTTCTCCGGTTTTTAAATATCTTCTTAAATTAGAAAAATCAGATAAGGGTTTAACTTTATTCAACCAGTCTTTTAGTTCACTATACATTGCCAGTATCTGGCAACCTCCAAAAATTTCATAATTGTTTTTTTTGATGCATTATGATGTAATGCATGTATTGCTTATTGATTCCTCAATTTAGCATCATTCACAATTATAAACTTTTTGAGATGTTAGACAAAATCATTCATTTTAGCATAAAAAATAAATTCATTATCGGATTAATGACTTTATTACTCATCATTTGGGGACTTTGGAGTGGTAAAAAGCTACCCATAGATGCCGTGCCTGATATTACCAATAATCAGGTTCAAATTATTACAATCTGTCCTACTTTGGCAGGTCAGGAAGTAGAACAATTGGTTACGTTTCCTATTGAACAAAGCATTGCCAATTTACCTGATATTGAAGAAGCAAGAAGTATTTCAAGATTTGGCTTGTCAGTTATAACAGTTGTATTTGATGAAAAAGTAGATATATACTTTGCTCGGCAACTCATTAATGAAAAATTAAAAGAAGCGGAAGAAGATATACCAAAAGGTATTGGCATTCCTGAATTAGCACCAGTTAGTACAGGACTTGGTGAAGTATATCAATATGTATTGCATCCTAAAAAAGGTAGTGAAAATAATTATACTGCAATGGAGTTGCGCACCATGCAAGATTGGATTGTAGCACGTCAATTAAACGGAACAAAAGGCGTTGCAGAAGTCAATAGTTTTGGTGGTAAACTAAAACAGTATGAAGTTGCAATCAATCCGAACCGCTTAAAAGCAATGGGTATAACTATACCTGATATTTTTAATGCTTTAGAAAAGAACAATCAAAATACTGGTGGTGCTTATATCGATAAAAAACCCAATGCCTATTTTATTCGTGGTGTTGGTTTGGTTACTTCATTAGAAGACGTAAAAAATATTGTTGTTAAAAGCAATGCCAACAGCGTACCAATTTTTATTAAAGATGTTGCAGAAGTAAAGTTTGGAAATGCCTTTCGCTACGGTGCAATGACTTACAACGGTGAAGTAGATGCAGTTGGTGGCGTTGTAATGATGCTAAAAGGCGAAAACAGCAACGAAGTTGTAAAACGCATCAAAGAGAAAATGATAACTATACAAAAGTCATTACCTGATGATGTAATTATTGAAGCCTACTTAGATAGAACTGATTTAGTAAAACGTGCTATATCAACCGTAGAGAAAAATCTTATTGAAGGTGCTTTAATAGTCATATTTGTTTTAGTGTTGTTTCTCGGAAATCTAAGAGCAGGTTTGATTGTTGCCTCTGCCATTCCATTATCTATGCTTTTTGCATTAGCATTAATGAATGTATTCGGTGTTAGTGCCAATTTAATGAGTTTGGGTGCAATTGATTTTGGATTGATTGTAGATGGTGCAGTAATTATTGTAGAAGCAACCTTACACTTCTTAGCAGCTAAAAATATAAAAGAAAGACTTACGCAGCAGCAAATGGATGAAGCCGTAGAAGGCAGTGCAAAAAAAATGATGAGTTCGGCAGCCTTCGGGCAAATCATTATCCTGATTGTGTACCTGCCTATTTTATCACTACAAGGCATTGAAGGAAAAATGTTCCGGCCAATGGCACAAACAGTTGGCTTTGCCATTTTGGGAGCATTGATACTATCGCTTACTTATATTCCCATGATGTCGGCTTTATTTCTTTCTAAAAAAACAGCCCACAAAAAAAATATTGCCGACAGGCTAATGGATTTCTTTCAGCGTTTATATGCACCGCTTATACGCTGGGCAATAAGATTGAAATACGCTGTTGTAACCGGAGCGGTTGCATTACTGGCAATAGCATTGGTGATATTTGGAAGAATGGGCGGCGAATTTATTCCGCAGTTGCAGGAAGGTGATTATGCCTTTCATTGCATACTGCCGCAAGGCACATCATTAACGCAAAGTGTGGAAACTTCCATGCAGGCAAGCCGTATCATCAAATCTTTTCCAGAAGTAAAAATGGTGGTTGGCAAAACAGGCAGCGCAGAAGTACCAACAGACCCAATGCCACCCGAAGCCTCCGACCTTATCATTATGCTGAAACCAAAAAGCGAATGGACTACTACAAAAGATTATAACAA
>CAZPBT010000065.1:7485-13438 GCA_964584555.1 uncultured Chitinophagales bacterium | reverse complement strand
TGTATTTTTCCAAATCCGGACTTAATAGTTTTGACGTTGTTAGGTTGATTGATTTCTTCTCATCTTTAAGAATTCCATCAGTTTTCTCTTTTTTGCAACTGGTAGCAATCATTCCGAATGTTGCAATTACTAAATACAAAAAAATTCTGTTCATTATTATTTAATTTTACAATATCCAGGGTTTTTATTGTACATCATATTATGACAAGTAGCTAAGTACTATATTATAATAGTAATCATTGAATTCATAATAAATCAAAAATAATATCTAATAATGTTTCGTATATGATAATTTCGTGATTATAAATATAAGCATTCTGTGGGACAGCATTTACAAAAGATGTAGTAACAGAACCTGCTTTTCTTTTATTCATTTGAAATTTATCATAATAAAATAAAGCCTTTATAAACTCTGTGCTACGTATTTGTGTTTCGTCTTTTAAATATCTGGTTTTATAAATACGCAAAGAGCTAATTAATTGCATAGCCTCTTCTTTATTTTTTCTGGCAAGATGAAATAATAGTTGCAAGATAATAATTGACAAATTATATCCTGACTTATCATGGTAATAATGGGGTACCTGATTGATGAGTTTTCCTAGATTAAACTTGTAATTTCCATTATGAACATAATTGTCATAAAATACTATATAGCCTTCATATATATACCATTTTTCTTTAATATTCGCAGAAAGATTTGCAAAAGATTTGTGTGTATAAACTTCTTTTAGGATTTGCTTGCTTAATTCAATATTTTTTAAGTTTAAGGCAAATCTTAATTTTGTATCCATAGCCTCGAACCAGTTTATTCCAAAGGTATTGTGTAAGTTCTTGTCTATAAAGATAATTCCTTTAGCAAAATCTCTGAATTGCAACAAGGTATATGTCTTATAGGTATTGGCAATCCCTTTAAATGATTGTCTGAATGCATGATCTTTTGTTTCTAGGAATGCTAATAGCTGATCAGCTACAAGGCTCATTTCTTCTAGCTTGTGCTTATGTTCTAAAAGAAAGATACGGCTCAATAAATTATAACACTTTGCTAAATATGAATCAGCCTGCTCTTCAAGTTTATCAACTTGAAGATGGAAGCTTTCAAGCGCATGCTCATCTAGTTTTTTTTGTGCTGCTAACAGACAGTTTATGTGTGTAAATAAAACATATGAATTGTCAATATTATTTTGTAGTATTTTGAATCGCATGAAATCAACAGAGCATGCTGTATACTTTGCAATATTTCCTTTTACAGAATAATAGGTCAGTAGCTTTGATGTATATTCTGTCAATACATCATAAAATTCATACTTGACTGCAGTAGCGTAATGGTCATTAATTATTTCAAATACTAAGCTTTGATTGCCACCGTATTTTTGGATGATATTAAGTTCCTGAAGTGAGCGTATGCAATCAAAATAACATTTTTGAACTTCAGTTTCATAATCCTTACTGTTAACATCTATAAAGAAAAGCGTATTTAATACTCTTTTTTTAAATCTTGCTTTGAGTTGTCTGTAGCTTTTTATATTATTTTCAGTAGTTTCGCCATATAAGTATTCTACAGCTTCTGCATCTGTCTGAAATTTATTACCGACTAATCCGTTATAAAATCGGGTTAAAATGCTATCCTCAGAAGAGATTAAATTATTGTCTAGTATATTGATTTTCTGTAACTTACGTATTGTCAGAATTTGCACTACGCATTGTAAAAATTCCATATGCTAAATTTAACACTTTTATTCCTTTTACTACATGATTAATGATAAATTCTTTCAAAAAATGATTTTTTTTTGAATAAATTTCTCTATAAAAATCTACTCATATTTAAATATAATGACTTTATAAACAATTATTTATATATAGTGAGTTTTATCTTTTTATGTTTTTAATGTAATTATGAAATAGGTTTTTTTGATGATTTTTTGATATAAATCAGGAAATAACTATCCAATACTATATTTTATTACTTTTTTGTAATCAGATGCTTGTAAACTTAAAAAAATTAACTTAAATCAGATGATAAATGATTACAACCTCATTAACTTGTAGTATATTCTAAATCTATAAGTTGCTTATTATCAACTAGATATACAATAATGATTTGAATAAAGTAGGTTTTTGTCTTATTGTAAACAGCTTAAAACTGTAAATACGCTGACTGCATTATTAACTTATTTTTGCATTTCACTCTGTATTAAATAAGATTTACAGAACTGAAGCCTAGAAACATACTTACCTAAAGAACAAGCTTTTTAGCCTAAATTTTTTCAAAATATTTAGACTTTAAAGTTGTAATTAGAGTAAAAAAATTATGCTAACTAACTACATTTTTTATGTACGTACTTTTAATCCTATTTAGAATAGCTTCAGTTATTTACCAACAAATTGAACTAGTTCAACCTAAAAAAACAAATCACTGTTTTTTGGTAATTAATTTTATCAAGAATACTCAAAAAGATATCGAAGCTAATTACAATTTAAAATTGTTGTCAGAAATAAATCCTATTTCTTCATTAGCATTGGGCATAAAATTTCGGTACTACCAAACTTAATTTTAAATCATCGGTAACTAAAAATAGATAATATGATTTATCAGTGAGCGTAATTTTTATAAAAAATATTAAGATGAATACAACGGACAGAGATATTGAAATGGTAAACAAAGAAATGACTTTACACCAAATATATTATAATAAATCAGGCATAAATAATAAATATGTACTTATAATTAACGGCCTCTTAAGATTTAATATTCAAAATATTAGTAAATTTATGAAAAATATTAAACTGAAAATGAAGAATACTTATATGAAAGTACTTTTCACTTTTATTCTTTCTCTTAGCTTGGGTAGTTTGTTTGCTCAAACTCAGGTAACACCAGAACCTGGCTTCGATTTAGCATTTAGATATGCAAATCCCGGGGTTTATTTTATTACAGTACCGGCAAACGTATCTGTGTTAAGAGTAAAGCTATGGGGCGGCGGCGGCGGCGGTGGTACTTTCCCACTGCAACTCGAAAATACCGGTGGGGCAGCAGGATATACCAGAGTGGATATCCCCGTAATACCTGGACATGTGTATGCATTAGTGGTAGGTACTCGTGGTGTTTGTGACGATTCTGCACAATTTTATCCGGTATACGGTTTTGGAGGTGAAAAAAATGATTTTTGTAAAGGAGGTACTGGTGGTGGACTAACGGGTATATTTGATGGGAATATTGCACCAACAGAATATTTTGCCGGTGCTGCTATTGCGATTGCTGGAGGTGGAGGAGGAGCTTCAGGCTTTGACCCTCCCTATTGTTGGGCTAGAGGAGGTAACGGAAATATGCCAACACCATTGTCAGGCGGTATGGGTAGTATGAGAGGGCAAGATAATGGAACTGAATGTACAGTAGGTGAACAATCCGGTGGCGGTGGTGGATATGAAGGCGGTGAAATACATTACAATAGAACAGGTGGTGGTAATACCTGTTATCTTAGTGGAGATATATTTGCTAGTAAAGGAGGCTCAGGGTTTATCTTACCTTTAGCTACATATACAAACAAAATAATAGCATACACCCCAGATTGGGGGCGGTTTCCTCCAAATATGACAGATATGCATTATATTTCTGGACGTGGTGTCGGTGGTCTAGGACATGGTACAAGTGGCGATGGCTTAGCTATAATAGAATACACTTGTTTGGATAATGCCGGTCCCGATCAATCTGTAGCATGTTATCAAACAGGTACGGCTACAATGGCTGCAACAGGTACAGGCACTTGGTCTCTAGTGGCAGGTAGTGCGGGAACAGCAACTATAACTACTCCTACCAGTCCAACTACCACGGTTACTAACTTTAGTGCTGCTGGTACATATTATATGGTATGGTCTAATGGCAGTTGCACGGATACTGCATTAATAACAGTTGGAAGCAATTGTGGTGCTACAGGTTGTACAACACCATCATGCTCAGCAACGGGGCCAAGTAGTGGAATAACAGGTACTTCATATACATTTACAGTTAGTTCTATAACTCCATCTTGTGCCAGTGTTACTTGGACTGCACCTGGAGCTACTCCGTCAAGCGGTTCTGGAACAACAGCTGTCGTTTCGTGGTCAGGAGTAGGAGCTTATGCAGTTACTTTTACAGCTACAAACGATTGTAGCCCTTCGGGATGCTCACCATCAGCAACTTCAACATGTGCAGTAAATATAAATATTTCAAGTGGTGGCACATCATGCCCATCCATACAAAATGTTTGTAACCCGCCGGCTTCTGCAAGCCCGGCAAGTACTTGTACTACATTCAATGGATGTATTAATATAGATTACGGAACATCATCATGTGCTGTTGCAGTTGGAACAGTTGCAACACTTTGTGTAGATTCTTGTGGAGTTACAATTACCCGTACTACAACAGTAGGTACTGGAGGTATTGGTGTCGCAGCTTTTTGCAGTTTTGTACCAGGTACTTATTCAAATGGAATCGTATCTTATACAGATCAGGCTAATGTAACTCACACAGATAACGTGGCTACGCAAATTGTAGGAGTAACAAGCGGTTCTTGCCCAACTTGCGGTTCACCAGTAGTCAGTTGTCCAACTCCGGATAATAACTGTGTACCTGCAATGTCAACAAGTGCAGCATCTACTTGTACTACAGCTAATGGATGTATCATTGTAGATTATAGCACTACACCTTGCAGATCGCCAAGAATTTCAGTAGGCGATACAGCAACCTTATGCATTGACTCATGTAGTGTTACCATCACTAGAAGAACAATAATAACTGCAGGACCAGTAGCTACTTTTTGCGGATTTACACCTGGTACTTACACAAATGGTATTGTTAAGGTAAGTACTACTCTTTCTAGTGTTTATACAGATGCCATCCCTACGGCAACTATTGGTGTATTAACAGGTGGTCCTTGTATAACCTGTGTTGCGAATTGTACAGCAAATGCAGGAGCAGATCAAACTGTTGCTTGTTACTTAACAGGCACAGCTACTATGGCAGCAACAGGCACTGGTACTTGGAGCTTAGGTGCAGGTAGTGCAGGCACAGCTACTATTACAAATTCAACTAGTCCAACAACAACGGTTACCAACTTTAGTACTGCAGGTACATATTATATGATATGGAATGATGGCACTTGTAAAGATACAGCCTTAATTATCGCAAACAATAATTGTACAGGTAATCCTGTATCTTGTGTTAGTGGTACCAAATATCAGGTGCAACCTAATTTATATGTAATTAGTGGGGCTTCACCATTAGACAGAACTAACCCTAACAACTTAGTTTCAAATGGTGATTTTGAAGTTTTAGGCACAACACCTCTTCCTTATTATATTTGTCCAGCTTCAGCAAGTACGCCTAACGTAGCAGTACCTTCATGGTCATGTATGGGGGGGGGACCAGTACTTATGCAATCCACTCTCCAGCTGCCCCGTCTAGATTTTATCAAGCAAACAATGGTGCAAACTCATCTTTTATTTATTTCGGTAATAGCTATGCAACTGTAGTACCTGCAACTCCTTTATTTACAGCACAAGGAATTTGTACAAATCTAGTTAGCATTCAAAATGATGCACCATCACAATATGGAGACTCTGTTATATTAAAACAATCACTTTCAACAACTATTGGTAAAAGATATAGGTTAAGTTTCTTTGCAACAGGTGAAGGTGATCCTATGGATACGACTATACAAATAATAGATCCTGGTATTGGTGGTTTAAATATTACTGGATATAACATGGTGTATTTTAGAATACCAGGTAATACACTTCCTGCAAGCGCAGCTAGATATTATTTTGAGTTCTTAGCAACATCATCATCAACCACTATTGAATTTACAAATTGGGGACATATTCATCCGTTTACTATAAATGCTGCTGATGGTACGGAATTAGCATTAGATGATGTAATTGTAAATGAATGTGAATGTTTACCAGACGCTGGTGCAGA
>CAZPBT010000065.1:0-7385 GCA_964584555.1 uncultured Chitinophagales bacterium | reverse complement strand
CATTAGATGATGTAATTGTAAATGAATGTGAATGTTTACCAGACGCTGGTGCAGATCAAACAGTTGCTTGTTATTCAACAGGCACAGCTACTATGGCAGCTACTGGCACAGGAACTTGGAGCTTAGGCGCAGGCAGTGCTGGTACGGCTACTATTACCACACCAACCAGCCCAACTACTACGGTTACCAACTTTAGTGCGGCTGGTACCTATTATATGATATGGGATGATGGTACTTGCACGGATACGGCATTGATAACTGTAGGGAATAGTTGCCCAGAAATCTGCAACAACGGCATAGATGACGATGGAGATGGTTTAATTGACTGTGCGGACACAGAATGCCCTTGTTCAAAATTTGATTGCAATCTTGCTTATATTACTATTGGTAACCCAACAGATTTATATAGTTTAAATTCTGTTAGTGGTGCTACGACATTATTGTTAAATGATTTTATTCCGTCAACCTATACAAGAAGAGAATTGAATGCAATTGGATATAACCCTATTGACAGTTTAATTTATGGTTATTGTTCCGTTGTTCCGGGTACATCATCAGTAATAATGCGCCTACAGTCAAATGGTACAATAGATACATTTACGGTGCCGGGTATGACAAATATTACTATAGCGACTATTAATGCAGGAGATATCGGTACAAATGGAAAATACTATTTGAAAGTAACAGGTACCGCGACACCACCGTTGTGGAATCAAATTCAGATTATAGATTTGAATCCTGCAAGCCCTACATATATGACGTTGTTAAGTACGACAACGCTTTCACAAGCAGTTGGACATGCGGATGTAGCATTTAATAAGTTTGATAATAATTTATATGGAACAAGTGGTGACAGTAATTTCTATCGGATAAATCCAAATACCGGAGTGGTAACGAATTTAGGTAAATTAATGGTTAATGGTATAGCGGCAATTAGTGGTGGATTTGGTGCCGCATATACAGATGCAAATGGTAGTTACTATGGTGTTGAAAATTCATCAGGCTATGTATATCACATTCCTCAAGTTCAATCATTATCTCCAGCCACATTTGTTTATCTATATAAATTAGGATTATCTATTCCGGCTGCTACGAGAAATGATGGTGCTGCTTGTCCTGCATTACGTGTTTCAGAAATCTGTGGCAACGGCATAGATGATGATGGCAACGGCTTGATAGATGAAAATTGTTTGTTTGCATGTACCGATACATCCTATATTATGAGATATAACTCCGCTACCAGTGCAGATTTGTATTCGGTTGTCATGTCTGGCAATACTTTTAGTTATGCCACTAATTTATATAATACATCCTTATCATCGGTAGCTATTGCTTACTCGTCAGACGGACATATTTACGGTATTTCCTCCAATCCTGCCGGAAGCAATCACTTAATACAATACAATACTTCTACAGCTAACGATTTGGGTGCAGTTGCAGGTTTGCCGTTAGGCGCAGGCTTAAATTATAATTCAGCAAGTATAGACAGTGCAACAGATAAGATGTATGTAGGTTCATTATCTGTATTGCCAGCAAAATTATATACCATTGACATACCTACAAAAGCAGTAACAGACAGTATTACCATTACAGGTACTCCGGCAGGAGCGGTAATTGGGGATATCGTTATATCAGGTGGCTTTGGATGGGCATTATCTTATTCATCAGGGGTAAGTGCAGACTTACTGAAAATAAATTTAACAACTGGAGTAGCAACTATAGTAAAAACCTATACATCACCGGATCCTGTTTATGGGCAGGTATATGGCGCAGCTTTTGTAACCAATGACGGTTATTTGGCATTCCATTCACCATTTAATGGCGTAACAGTGAAAATGGACAGATTTGGTAATTTGGCAGGCAACCAAGTAATGCCAACAACAGTATCTGCTGATGGAGCAAGTTGCAAGCAATTTTTAGTATCACCTACTGAAATCTGTGGAAACGGCATAGATGACGATGGCGATGGTTTAATAGATTGTGCAGATACTACAGATTGTACTCCATTAATAAATTCACTTACAATTTCAAGACCTAATTGTTTAGTTTCAACAGGTCAAATTATTGTAAACGCTACTGGCACAGGAGGAACATTGGAATATTCTATAAACGGTGGATCAACATATCAATCTAGTGATACATTTACATTATTAGCACCAGGAAGTTATAATGTAACAGTAAGATACGTTGGCGGAACATGTTCAGTAGCTTATGATGATAACCCAATTATAATAGGAGATATTTCTCTCCTGCCAGATACAGATGGTGATGGCATTGTGAATGAATGTGATTTTGATGATGATAACGACGGTATATTAGATACAGATGAAGTATGCTTAGCACCATCATTAAATGGATACGGTTTTATAGTATTCGCAGATACAAATAACATTAACTCGTATGTATATCAAACTAGCTTAACCACAGGTACTCAAACATTATTATGTACTTACGATTCAATTAATCGAATAAATGCTGCTGTCGTAGATTTGAATACAGGTTTAATTATTACACAAGGAAGAAATATAAATGGTATATTACATGTTTACGTAATTGACCCTTCAAATTGTGCTTTTCGCGATTTGGGTACAGCAGCTTCATTAAACATGCAATCTTATGGTGGTGCGGCATACTATAATGGATATTATTATACTTACGTAACTTCAGGCTCAGGAGGTAATAATCCCTTATATAGATTCCCTATCATAGGTTCAAATTTTGCAACATTAGGCTTGGGAGCAAGACAAACTGTTACACCACATTTTGCCGGTACAACGTCATATGCTACTCAAGGCGACTGTGCAATAAATGCAAATGGAATCATGATGATTAGTGGACAATCTAGACCTTATGGTACAACTGATCCAATTAACACACGACCACTTGGACGTTTAGATTTAAATACATTAGTCTATTCAGAAAGTCCAGACAGTAATATTGTAGGAGGTCCTCAAATAATGATTAATAAAAATAATGATTTTGTTTTTGGAAATTTGCAAATTGATGGGTTAGAAATGACTATGGAATCACTGGTGTTTGATCAGAATTTTAATAGACTAGATACTTTAATTGCGGATAGAATAATACCGCGTAATGCAGCATCTTTTGATTTTGCCTCTTATGTTACTAATCCATTAATTGCCTCTGTTGATTGTGATTATGATGGAGATGGCATACCGAATAAAGAAGACTTAGATTCTGATAACGATGGTTGTTCAGATGCCAACGAAGCATACAATACATATACAGCACAAGGAACAGATGGTAATATGTATTATGGCAATGGAAATCCACCTGCTACTGATTCAAACGGACTGGTTATAATTGCAACTTATCCAACTCCTAATTCTAACTTCTTAGATTCATTAGCACACATGGTATGTTGCCCAACAATCACTAACAATCTTATTTTAGATAATCAAACAATATGTAACGGTACAATGGCAGACTCTCTGTTTGGTACAGTCTCAACTTTAACACCAAGCGGAACACCATTATATCAATGGCAATCCAGTACAGACAGTATAACTTGGACAGATATCAGTGGGGCTACCATGCAAAACTATGGACCGGGTGCTGTATCAACTACAACATGGTACAGAAGAATAGTAAGCGTAGCTGATACAACTTGTACTAAAGATACGAGCAATATAGTGAAGATTACGATACTACCAAATCCATCATCTACTCAAACTATAACAGTATGTTATGGCGGAAGTGTAACAGTATGTGGCACGACGCACAATGCCACAGGCACATATACAGATACTTGTACATCAGTAGGCGGTTGTGATAGTATAGTAACAACAAACTTAACAGTACGTCCTGAGAATAAATTTACACAAGATGTGACGTTATGTGCAGGACAAAGCATCACGGTATGCGGAAATACACACAGTACATCAGGAACATATACAGATGTATGTACAGATGTACATGGTTGTGATAGTACGGTAACGACAAACTTAACAATCCAATCTATTAATGTAACAGTTCAAAATGTTCAGTGCAATAACAATGGAACGCCTTACGATGCATCAGATGACAGAATAACTTTTGAATTGAATGTAACAGGTGTTACAGGCACTTATACGGTATCGGGTATTTTAGGACTTACGCCAACTAGCGGTACTGCACCTGGGGTAACCACATTTACAACAACAACAGGTAGTGCAGGAGCAGGTAATTTATCAGGTACTGTAACAATAAATGGATGTTCTACAAACTTCACGGTTACCGACCCTGGAGCTTGTTGTACTATTTTACCATCACCTAATATCTTTAAAAAATAATGTGTAAGCAAATTCAACTAGTTACAGAACTTAAATATAACATAATGAATAATTCCACCTTACAACCCGCTACAAATTCGAATCAGAGTGATTCGGTATTTTATGGTGTTAGATACTGGATTTCATATTATAAAAATATAGAAATGAAAAAACATATAATCTGGATGATGTTGCTGTGTGCAAGCACCCGTATGTGGGCAACAACGTATACGGTAACCAATACGAATGCAAGTGGTGCAGGCTCTTTTGTGCAGGCAGTAGCCGATGCCAATGCCAATCCAGGGGCGGATATTATTAACTTTAATATTCCAACCACCGATCCAAATCGTTACCAATATAACGACGATGGCATCGCAGGACAGGTTACAGATGCAAATGCAGTTCCTTTTGCATCTTGGGGGACACCTGATCCGGATTATCCGAATGACTGGTATCGATTAAGCATGCCGGGTATTATTACATTAAGTGAGAGTGTTTTAATAGATGGCTCTACTCAATCAGGATATGTAGCGAATTCAAATCCGGCTAAAACATCAGGCGGCGCGATTAACCCTTTAAACGGAATTCTTAAGATAGAAATTACAGGAAATAATACGGCCGGATTCTATTTTAGCTGTGGTGCTTCTGGTGCTGACTTAACATTTAAAGGATTAAACGTAAATGGGAATAATAGCTGGGCAGCTTTTAACATTGCTTATGTAAAATCATTCAACTTATTTGGCTCGTATGTAGGAACAGATATTTCAGGTACGTTAAACCGTCAGACGAATCCATTCTATGCAAATATTTATATCGTTCAAACACCTTATGTTCATTTAGGTTCTTCTGCAACAGCAGATAGAAATTTAATTTCGGGTAAAGAAGGAGTGTATATTTCCGGATTAACAGGTATAGAAAAGCCAACTTCATTTGTTGAAGGTAATATCATAGGTACAGATAAAGATGGAAAATATAGTTTAGCTGTTACTAGCGGAGGAATGGTTGGTTTGCGTTTTGATGAAATGGACTCTACTCAAATTGTCAATAATTTAATTGCCGGATGGAATGTCGGAATTTCTACATTGGGAGATACTTCCAGAAATATTACAATCTCCGGGAATTTAATAGGAGTGAATGCTCAAGGAACTGTAGCTATGAATAATCAATTGTTATCTAACGCCAGAGGTATTTCCACTGCATATTTTAATGATAAATGGACGATTTCCGATAATCTAATTGCAGGATATAAAAACGGTAAAGGATTTGAGATGCAACAGCAACAGGGCGGAACAAAAGATAATTATTTTGTCAGAAATAAAGTAAATACAGATATAACCGGTAGCTATGCAATTCCTTCTACTATGGGACTAGATTTTTACGGAGCCACTACCAATATATTTGACAATACTTGGATTATTGGAGGAGATAATGCTACTGACAGAAATATTATCTACGGTACAGAAATTGCATTAAGATTAAATGGGGGTCAAGGGCATTATCTAATCAAAAACAATTACCTCAATATAAATGCATCCGGTACAGATACTATTGGCGTATCCACTAATTCTGTCTTAGCGTTGCTGGGTGATTCTTCTACCAATGTAATTAACAACTTAATTGGAGGCGGTATCTTTAACTCAGTGGGTATAAGATTGTCAACTTCTAAAACAGATACCATCTTAAATAATTATATTGGTGTTTTACCTGGCGGACAAAATGTGCGATGTGGTTATGGCATTTTGTATGCATTAGCTTCCACCAATAATCTGGTGCAAAGCAACATCATTAAAAACAATATGCAAGATGGTATATTATTATATCATCCGGACTGTATTAATAATACCATCCTTCAAAATATTATCAGTAATAATGGTTTGTTAGGGATAAATTTAAATGGTGCTACAGGTGTAAACGCGAATGATGCATTAGATGTGGATGGAGGAGCTAATAAAACACTTAATTTTCCGGTGATCAATTCTGCCAAATTAGGCAGTCTTACCGTAGACTTTAATTTAGATGTTCCTGCCGGCAATTACCGCATAGAAGTATTTGGTATTCCTGCGGGACAAGGCGATCCTTCTTTACACGGCGAAGGCAATACCTATTTAGGATTTTTTAATATCACGCATCCGGGAGGAGGAAGCATCAACTTTGTAAAAATGCTTTCTGGAGCTATTCCAATTAATGCCGGAGATAGTATCTCTATGACGACTACTGAAGATTTAGGGAGTGGTACTTACGGCAATACTTCAGAATTTTCTGAATTAATGAAAGTATTACCTTCACCACCCGATACTGTAAAGGCCTGTAAAACAGATACCCTTTTCGGAAATTATGTTGCAGGGTTGACTTTAAACTGGATAGTGCCTGCGGGTGTAAGCTACACAGTTTTAAATGATTCTACTATTGTAGTAGACTGGTCTGGGTATACACCGGTTCCGGATTCTATAGAAATTTGCAATTATTTTTCTTCTCCTACATGTGGCAATTCAGATACTACTTGTAAGATATTTTATTTAACTGCTTGTTGTCCTACAATTACAAATAATCTCATTGTAGATAATCAAACAATCTGTAACGGTGCAATTGCAGATTCGCTGATAGGAACAATACCAACCCTAACACCAAGCAGCACAGCTTTATATCAATGGCAATCCAGCACAGATAGCGTTGCATGGTCAAATATAAGCGGAGCAACTGCACAAAACTACGGACCTGGTAATATTGCACAAACTATATGGTATAGAAGAATAGTAGGTGTAGCTGATACTACTTGTACAAAAGATACAAGTAATGTTGTGAAGATTACAATACTACCCAATCCATCATTCACCCAAACTTTAACCGTATGTTATGGAGGAAGTGTAACGGTATGTGGCTATACTCATAATGCGACTGGTACATATACAGATACATGTATAGCAGCAGGAGGTTGCGATAGTATAGTAACCACCAACTTAACGGTACGCCCAGAAAATACGTTCACGCAAGATGTGACGTTATGTGCAGGACAAAGCATCACGGTATGTAGTAATACACACAGTACAACAGGAACATATACAGATGTATGTACAGATGTACATGGTTGTGATAGCACAGTAACCACAAACTTGA
>CAZPBT010000064.1:9028-13744 GCA_964584555.1 uncultured Chitinophagales bacterium | reverse complement strand
AGGTTGTAATTTGGCCGAATCCAATTGCAGACGCCGGTACCGATACTACTGTAACTCAAGGTACTATTGTTCAGTTACATGGTGCAGGTGGAATTACATTCAACTGGACTCCTAATACTTACTTAGACCATGATAATATTCCTAATCCATTATTCTTTACTGAAAATGCACCTTTAGGTCAAAATATTTTCACTCTAACCGTTTGGGATAATCATGGATGTTCTGATAAGGATACAGTGGTAGTTACAGTTGAACCGTCATTAGATTTAGTAATACCGGACGTTATTACACCAAATGGCGACGGATTGAATGATTACTGGCATTTAGGACACTTAGAGAATTTCGATGCAGGTACTTACCTAGTAGAGATATTTGCAAGAGGTGGTGCCAGAATATACAGCTCATCTAACTATCCGGGCAATGAGTTTACAGGTACTGTAAATGGTGTAACATTACCAGACGGTGTTTATTGGTTCGTGATTACTACAACTAATAAAACTTACAAAGGTGCAATACATATTAAAAGATAATTAGAATGAAGCGTATTAATAATCTAAGTAAAATCATAAATATGAAATTTAATAAAATAATCAGCTTAGTAGCCTTGTTAATCGCAGGAATTCAGTTGAATTATGCACAACAGCTACCGGTGTGGAACAATTATTTTCTTAATCCGTTTTTATACAATCCTGCACGTGCAGGTACTGATATCGACGGTGGAAGAATTAATCTGGGTTTTAACAGACAATGGGATAGAATGCCATCAGGGCCATATTCAGTATATGGTACATGGGACGGTCGATTGAAATCTTCAAATACCGGTATGGGAGCTACTATTTATCATGATCGTACTTCTAACAGCTGGCACAACACAGGCGGTAGTTTAGCATATGCTTATCATTTGCCGTTCAAAAAAGATAAGTCACATTTCTTATCTTTCGGTTTGCAAGCCGGAGTAAATTCAATCTCTATTAATGGATTAAATCCTTGGGATCCGGGTGATGCTGCTACTTATAATGGACGTACAGTTAATTTTGATATGTCTGTGGGTTTAAATTACCATTGGAAAGGATTAAATGTTGGTTTTTCAGTTCCTCAGGTAATTGGTAACAAACTTCGCTTCAGAAAAGTTGATCCTTCATTGGAAACTACTGCTCGTATTCAACGCCAGTATGTATTTATGGCAAGCTACAAAGCAATGTTAGGCAAGAAAAAAGACTGGTGGCTACAACCGGATGTAATGGTGAATTTTGTAAAAAAATCTCTACCGGTTTATTTAGATATCAATTTGATGGCAGGATATAAACATATTGCTTGGTTAGCTGTTGGTTATACAAATGGCGGTGGTTTTAAACCGGACAGTGAAAAGAAAAACTGGATTTATCCTAATGCTGCCGGTATTCATGCTACTGCTGGAGCGAGTATTAAAGAATTAGTGGATATTAATTATACCTTTAAATCTACTGTTGGAAAAAAAGGGAATTTAGTATTGTCTAATTTAGGATTTACGCACGAAATTACATTGGCTTTCCGATTGAAACGCAAAACCGATCAGGATGAGTTCGAGAAAAACAAAAAACGTACAGACGATGATATCGCTAAAGTGAACCAAAAAGCTGACGATGCCAATAAAAAAGGTGATGAAGCTTTGGCTAAAGGTGATTCTTTAGCAAATGCTTTAGCAGGAGTTGAAAAAACAGCTAACGATGCTAAATCTACATCTGAGAAAAATACTACAGACATTGAAAAAATTAACGGTCGTTTAGATAACATCGTTTATAAAAAATTCGGTTCTGTATATTTTGAATGGGATAAATATGCACTAACAGATGAAGCAAAAGCCAGCATAGATGCATTCAAACAAAAGTTGAGCGAAATGAAAGGCAATTACTTTATCTATTTAGCAGGTAATGCTTCAGCTGAAGGTGAAACAGGTTATAACCAAGCACTATCAGCAAAACGTTGCGATGCTGTTAAACGCTATTTAGAAGGTATCGGCATTTCTCAACGCATCTTATTGTTGCCTTACGGTGAAAACTCTTGGGTAACTGAAGGGCAAAAAGCAGAGGAAGATCGTGCTAAAAACAGACGTGTTGATATTTACTTAAGTGGTGAATAATCCAACGAAATAAACTTAAAATCCCGAACCATTGGTTCGGGATTTTTTTATTTTTACAATTGCAAAATTATCTATCCTATGCTCTATTCTATGACTGGTTACGGCAGAAGCAAATTTTCTGTTTTCGATAAGCAATTCTCTTTAGATTTAAAATCATTAAACAGTAAACAACTGGACTTATACATGCGCAGTCCGTTTGATTTGAAAGAAGCAGATATTGCCTTTAGAAAAACAATTTCAGAACAATTAATTCGGGGTAAAGTAGAGCTTACTATTGTAGAAAATAAGATGACAGATGCGGGGGTAAATATCAATTTTTCATTGCTCGAAAAATATGTAAATCAGATTCAGCAATTCCTGAATGAAAAAAATATTCCTCAGGCGGAGTTAATTTCACCATTACTCAGGCATCCTGATATCATCAAAACAGATATCCCACAACTTTCCGAAAATGAAAATGTAATACTTTTTGAAAGTTTAAAACAGGCAATTTCAGAAATGATGAGTTTTAGAAAAAGAGAAGGGAACGAACTTGAACGGGATATCGTTTCCAGAATTAATATCATTCTTCAGTTGTTAAAAGATATTGATCCCCATGAAGCAAATCGGATAAAACGTGTGAGAGAAAAATTGCAAAATGAATTATTGCAAATACAACTGGAAGCAGATGCAAACAGATTTGAACAAGAACTTATATACTATCTCGAAAAACTAGATATTACAGAGGAAAAAATAAGATTAAAAACACATGCTGACTATTTTCTCAGTTTCTTAAATGAACCGGTTATCGAAAAGGGAAAGAAACTTAACTTCATCTCTCAAGAAATTGGCAGGGAAATAAATACTATTGGATCAAAAGCCAATTCTTCCGATATTCAAAAGATAGTCATTCAGATGAAAGATGAGATGGAAAAAATAAAAGAACAACTGAATAATGTATTATAGACTATTTCAGTATTAATTGAATAGGAAAATTATTAATTTTTGAAACCCATCGCTTTCAATTTCGTTTTTACACTCTTTGCTGTATAAGCAGTTTTTGAAGGCTTAAATTTTTTCTCTACTAATTCCAATTCATCTAAACATATCGGATGATAACAGGCATCTGTTTTATTATCAAAAATGGCTACTTCACTGTAATCCTGGATATACCATGAATTTGTAGCAACATTGTACTTGCGTATATTGGTACGGAATAGGATGATTAATTCTTTTGCCGTATCCTTATCCGCATTCGCTAAGAATGCAGCATCAATTTGTGCTATGCCTTCTGCACCATGTTCAATTGCAGTAACAAAGACGGGTTGATAATAAACTTTCTTTTCAAATTCCCATGGTGAAAGTAATTGAATAATAACCAGAGGTATTTCTTCTGTGAGTGTAGTATCAGCGATGCAAACTAATATATCTTTCCCTAATTTTGGCTCTAAAAATGGGAATTCTAATACAGGATGCTGAAATGCCTCTTTAAGTGGTTTTAGCCGCATTGCCAATTGTTGCGCCGTTTCATTTTTACCTCTGATAATATCGTTTTTATACTCAATCGTGTATTTTGCGATTTCTTCATCTTGAGCAAAATTATAATGAAAGGCAAACAGGATTAGTATAAGTGTTGAAATTAGTTTGAGATGTAATCTGTTTTTCATTTGTTTTAAGTTTACTTAAATATAGTACAATACAACAAAATGCAGTGAAAGAATGAGTATTCGCACATTCTTAATTAGCATTCGGGAAAAATTGTTGAACTATAAGTTGTGATATTATGTGTAAAGTTGCCGATACTAATGCAACTAAATTAGAATGCAACAAATCTATAATGGACGAAATATTCATTATTTTTTTTCTTTATTTCTAAATCTGCCAATATCACCTTACTTTTGCGTATGCAAAAAGTCATTATTCTTTCTGGTCCTTCCGGCGTGGGCAAAAATACCCTAGGTGATTTTTTGTTAAGTCGTTTTCCAAATTTGTCTTATTCTGTTTCAGCAACAACACGCACTCTACGAGAAGGTGAACAGGACGGCGTTGATTATCATTTTATTTCACCATCAGCTTTCAAAAATAAAATAGAAGAAGATGCTTTCTTAGAATGGCAAGAAGTCTATACCGATACGTTTTATGGCACGATGAAAATGGAATTAGACCGGATTAACAAGCTCAATAAATTTCCGCTTTTGGTTATCGATGTATATGGTGCCATTAATGTGATGAAAAATCTGAAATTTAAACCGCTTTCAATTTTTATACAAGCACCAAGCCTGGAAGTTTTGGAAAAAAGATTGCGTGCAAGAGGAACCGATAATGAAGATAAAATCGTAAAAAGGCTGGCAAAAGCACAAACAGAAATGAACGAATCTCACCATTTTGATATTACGATAATCAATGATGATTTACAAATTGCAGAAAATCAACTGGCAGCAATAGTCAGTTATTTTTTGAAAGAAAGTTAGGATTGGTTGATGGTTGATAGTCAATAGTCATTGGTCGATAGTCCACCTCAGAGACTCAAGTCTTGATTCTTGACTCTTGATTCTTGACTCAAAAATTCTCAATACTTACTACTCACTACAACCATATCTTGATTCTTGGCTCTCACT
>CAZPBT010000064.1:0-8928 GCA_964584555.1 uncultured Chitinophagales bacterium | reverse complement strand
TCTCACTACTCACTACTCACTACCCATCACACTACTTCAGCATCTCTAAACCAAATTTGATATAATTTTTGATATCATTGTTTTGATATTTCGGATCATCCGGATCGCGTTTTATTTTTTTACCCAAGCGTACGACTACAGCATTTTTATCCGGGATGATAAAAATAAATTGTCCCAAAATACCTCTGAAATAAGGTATTTCATGTCCCTCATAATTAATTCGCCACATTTGGTAACCATACCAGTCAACAGCATTGCCACGTACATCTTTTAATTGAGTATCGGCGGTAGTCATTTGTGCAATCCACGAAGAATCTATCAAAGATACACCATTCCACTTGCCATGTTGTAATACCAATTGTCCCAAACGGGCAAAATCCCGGGCTGTAGCATTAATACAACAAAACGATTTTTCTATACCTTCTTTTTTGTCAGTACTCCAAAGTGCATCATGTTCAGCACCGAGGGGTTGCCATAGTTTTTCATCTGCATAAGCTGCCAATGATTTTCCTGAAGCATGTTTAATAATATAACCCAAAACTTGCGTACAGCAACTTTGATATTCCCATAATTTGCCCTGTTGGTTATTATCCCTAAGTTTTAGTTTGCCCATTAATTTTTCCAAATCATTGCCATAGTAAGATTCCGCAGTCATTGAAAAAATATTCCAGTATGATTCTGTCCAGTCAAAATTGCCCGACATCATAATGACATCTTTTATGGTGAGTTTGCCTTCCGGTATTTGTGTCAGTTCAGGTACGTATTTCTTTACATCATCATTAACTGAACCAATTTTTCCTTCTTCAATAAGTTTACCAATCAATAAGGCATTTACGGTTTTTGCCATCGAAAAAGAGCCGGAAATGGTTGAGCTGTCATACTCTTCAAAATAATGTTCGTTGAGGATTTTTCCATCCTGTATAACGAGAAAAGCACAAGTTTTTCTTTCATCAAAAAAATCTGTCATTTCTTTTGACAATTCTTTTTTATTATAATCAGATGCTGCGAGCCAAGGTTGAGGTGCAGTAGATTTTTTAATTTGGTGGTTGGAGAAAATTTTATAATCGTCCACATTGGAGAAATTATGTATCAAGCCTTGTTTGATAAAAAAAGGCGAAATGGCAAAAAGCAGTGCGAGCACCACAATGACAATCAGTAATTTTTTCATTGATTAAAGTTAGTAAATTGGATTGATGAATATAGTTGTGCGATTTTTTTTAAGTACATAAAATGCAGTTAAGCAAAGATTAATCAAAAAGTGAACTTTTTATGGGTAAATTGTGTTCTCAATATATTCGTGAAAAGTAAATTACAATACTATTTTTATCATGCATCCAGTTTAATATTTGCAAGTTTCTCTGTCTATGTTATCCTGTTAAGTTTAGATTGTTATGTCTTAAAACATAAAATGTATATAGAGAAAGTAATGGATGTAAGTTATTATACCGAAAATCAGTATCAAAAAAATCATGTTGTTAATTATATTCCCCATACCATTATTTACACTTTGTCGGGAAGGGAATATGATCTTTATAACGTATGTTATGAGGATGATTTGAATGAAGGAACATATTTTATCACGTTCACTACTCCGATGTTTGTAATACCCGTTTATGCAAATATTTCTAAACATAATCATTATAGTAAACTCATGAAAAGAAGATGGAAAGGCTTAATGCTTCCTTACACAATCATCATTATTGCATTCTATATCTATCTCGTTTCTGTCAAAAAAAAGACTTGGTACACTGAAGTATATGCTTTTTATTTTGTCGGCATGTATTGCTATATACTTTTTAACTATGCATAGTTGTTTTTTTTAAGCATTTTTATAAATTTATACTATGCTTCATTATTGGTCATTTTTCCACCAAAAAGTGTTAATGCCAGTATTCCGGCTAAAACAAAAACAGTTCCTATGATGTGTAAAAATGTGACATCCTCATTTAATACATAAAACGACAGAAATATTGTACTGACAGGACCTATACTGGCAACTATTGACATGTTGGACGAGCCTATGTATTTTATGCCAGCTGTCATCAAAAATGATGGAAGTACTGTTGAGATAATAGCTATGCATACTCCGATAAGATAAACAGGTAATGGGTAATTGAATATTGAAAACTGATTGACGATGCCAAAATGAATCAGTACGGCTATACAGGAAATTATCATAGAGATACAAGTAAACATGGCTGTACCGATTTGCAAAATCAGTTTATCGCTTCGCACTAAATAAAATGCATAAGTAAGTGCGCTGAGCAATACATAGAGTACACCCAAAAAAATTGAACTGCCTGAGGTTGTTTTATAGTCCGAGATAAAAGCAATGAGTATGCCGACATAGCTCAATAAAATAGCTGAAATCTGTATGCGTGATATATTGCGCTTGTAAAAAATAAAACCGAGTAGGAGTACGAAAGTGGGGTAGGTGAAAATAATCACCCGTTCCAAATTGGCACTCACAAATTGTAATCCGAGAAAGTCAAACAAGGCAGCCAGATAGTACCCTATAATACCCAAAAACAAAATCTGCAAAAATGTGTTTTTTGAAATTTTTACAGGACGTTTTTTTTGCTGTATAATATAGATAGCAATATAAAAGGGTAATGAAAACAGCATGCGCAATGTCAGGATATCTAATCCCGTTACGCCATATCGAAATGCCAGTTTTGCAAATATACCCTTGGTAGAAAAGCAAAATGCACCTATGAATACGAGTAAAATACCTTTGTAATAATTAGATTTCACGTTGAGGAACAAGTATCACAAAGATAGTATGAGCTGCATTACTTTAACATGAAATTAGCCTGTCCAATGAGTATGCCTTTTTGATAAACCTCTACACTGTATTTTCCGGATGAAAAATTCATGTCCTGTTGCCAATAAGAACAAACTGTTTTGGTTTCGTTTTGATAATCAGGTTTGATGCTGTAAGTAAATGGAATGGATTTGCCTTCATCATTAGTAAAGGTGCCGCTACCCAAAGTTTGCAACTGTATCGTTGAGCCGGTCGGTGTTATTACACGTACCATAATTTCCGTTTCCCCCTTAGGAGCAATTTTATTTTGCAATAAGTCAAAACAGATTTTTAATTTCTCTGCATCTTTTGCTTTTGAGGTTTCATCTTCTTTGCCGTTTCGTTTAGTGTGTACAGCATTGCATTGCAAATTAGCAGTACTCAGTATAGAAGCACGGTCAATGCGTTCTTTCATTAATTTATTTTCATCATCAGATGCTTGTTTTTTAACTTTAGTTGTACTAAGTTCACTCGAAAAGCTGTCGCGTTCCATGTATAATTGTTTATTGGCAGCCAGCAACGAATCTATTGAATTTTGTGTTCGTGCCTTGTCAGCTTCCAGTTCTTTTATCAATGCGTTAGCCTCGTTGAGTAATTGCTGCATTTTAGTTTTATCTTCCTTGCCACTTTGCTTAATCGCTGCCACTTGAGCCAGTAAGGATTCAATACGAGATCGTTTTTCACTCAATTCGTGTTCTTTTACATTTAATAAACTGTCCAATCCTGCATTTTCTGCTCTGTAGTTTTCAATCTCAAGCATGGCATCCTGGTATTTTTTATCCAGTTCAGAACGTAAAGATTCCAGCTGTCCTTTTTCTTGTTCAGTTCGTTTGTTTTCGTCTTTAGATTGTTTCAGTTTCAGCTGAGTATATATCAAACCTCCTATCAGTAAGGCAATCAGTGCGATATATATGTAATGTTGTTTTGAATTGGAATTGTTTTCACTCATGTCTTCATTTTTTTACATGTGTAAAATTAAAAGAATTAATTGAATTAGATGGCGTATCTTGCATAATCTCCTAAAAAACCAAACATATATGTTAAATACAGTACGGCTTACAGATTTGATTTATATCGATATTGAAACCGCTCCGTTGTGTAAAACTTATGAGGATTTAACTGCCTTGGAAAAAATACTCTGGAACGAAAAAAAAGGAAGACTTAAACCTGAAAATGAAAGTGAAGAAGAATATTATTTTCAGCATGCAGGTATTTTTGCAGAATTTGGTAAAATAATCTGTATTAGTGTGGGTTGGTTTATGGAAGATAAAGATTTTTCCGGTTTGAAAATAAAATCTTTTTACGGACATGATGAAATACAGCTTTTGAAAGATTTTGCCTTGTTTTTACAACATGCTGTTGCATCAAATAAAAACAAACAACTTTGCGGACATAATATCAAGGAATTTGATATACCGTTTATATGCCGCAGAATGCTGATGAATGAAATGTCGCTACCTGATTATTTTGAGCAATTGCAAGCTAAAAAACCATGGGAAGCCGGTTTGCTGGATACCATGGATTTATGGAAATTCGGTGATTATAAAAATTATATCAGTCTGAAACTGCTGGCATACAGCTTAGGGATACCTTCTCCTAAAGACGATATTTCGGGCAGTGATGTGGGAAAAGTTTACTGGAATGAACAAGATATAGAACGCATAAAAACCTATTGCCAAAAAGACGTATTAACGGTGGCACAAATCATTTTGAAATTGAAAGGAAAAAAACTAATTTCGGAAAATGAAGTTTTGTTTGTGTAATGCACGATACAATTAAATGTCGGATAGTTAAATAGCAATTCTTATACATTCAAACTTCAAAATTAATCATTCATCACTCAATACTCAATATGTCAGAATTACTGTTAGATGTAAAAAACCTGGTTACGGAATTTAATACCGAAAACGGCTTGGTAAAAGCCGTTGATGATGTTTCCTTTCACATTAACAAAAGAGAAGTAGTTGGTATAGTAGGAGAGTCCGGCTCAGGTAAATCCGTTACTTCTTTATCCATCATGCGTCTCATTCCAAATCCTCCGGGAAAAATAACGAATGGCGAAATTTTGTACTATCGCGATAATGAAAAACCGGTTGATTTGGTACATATCAGTGAGCAGGAAATGCGCTCATTCAGAGGCAATGATATTTCCATGATTTTTCAGGAACCCATGACTTCACTCAATCCTGTTTTTACATGTGGCAATCAGGTGATGGAAGCCATTATGCTGCATCAGAAAGTGAGCAAAGCAGAAGCAGAACAAAAAACAATAGCCTTATTTGAACAAGTAAAGTTACCTAATCCTCAACGTATACTTAAAGCCTATCCGCATGAGCTTTCGGGAGGGCAAAAACAACGGGTGATGATTGCTATGGCGATGAGTTGCCAGCCTAAAATTTTGATTGCAGATGAGCCCACCACTGCGCTCGATGTTACCGTACAAAAAACCATACTCGAACTTATCCGCGATTTAAGTGACCAGACAGGTATGTCCACGATTTTTATTACTCACGATTTAGGAGTAATTGCAGAAATTGCCGATCGTGTTATTGTGATGTATAAAGGCAAAATAGTGGAACAAGGAACGGTGTTAGATATATTTTCCAATCCGCAGCATCCCTACACCAAAGGCTTGCTCGCATGTCGCCCGCCATTAGGAAAGCGTCTGAGCAGATTGCCGGTAATTTCTGATTTTATGGAGGAAAAGAATGGCGTGGTCACGGAAAAGGAAAGCGATATGCAAAAGATAGTGGATGCCTATGTGGTAAGTGATGTGCAGACAGAAAAACGAATGGAAAATCTGATGCAAACAAAACCGATACTGGAATTGAAAAATATTCAGACCTGGTTTCCGAGCAAAACAAATTTATTCGGCAAACCTCTGGAATATGTAAAAGCGGTAGATGATGTGACATTTGATGTGTATGAAGGTGAAACACTTGGATTGGTAGGAGAGAGCGGTTGTGGCAAAACCACCTTAGGACGTACGATTTTACGACTGATTGAACCGACCGGAGGAAAAGCATATTTTGACGGTAAAGATATTTTTGCTTTAGAGCAAAAAGAACTGAAAGAATTGCGTGAGCACATGCAAATCATTTTTCAGGATCCCTATTCTTCGCTCAATCCGAGGATGACGATTGGCAATGCCATTATGGAGCCCATGCAGGTGCATAACAAATATAACAGCGATGCAGAACGAAAAGATAAAGTAATAGAATTGCTGGAAAAAGTAAACATGAAACCGGAGCATTTTATGCGCTATCCGCATGAATTCTCAGGAGGGCAACGCCAGCGTATTTGTATCGCACGAGCTCTGGCACTCAACCCGAAATTCATTATCTGCGATGAATCCGTTTCTGCATTGGATGTCTCTGTACAAGCACAAGTATTGAATTTGCTGATACAGCTACGGGAGGAATTTAAATTCACCTACATTTTTATCTCACATGATTTGTCTGTTGTGAAATTTATGAGCGACAGGATGGTGGTGATGAATAAAGGCAAGATAGAAGAAATGGGTATAGCTGATGAAATCTATAACAACCCACAAAAAGAATACACGAAAAAACTAATAGCCGCCATACCCAAAGGCAATGTAGAAGATATAAAGGCAAGGTTTGTGTAGTAGTTGATTGTTTTAGTTTAATGCGTAATACAATATCTTAGTATAATAGTATTATTTGGGAGCTTGATATATCTGCATATTTATTTTAATTGAAATCTGAATACACACTAATACGCTGTACCAATTCTTGAATTTATAACATTTACACTATCAAATCTGCAAATTCTTAAATTATGTAATTTGTTAATCCCAATTTTTCCGCTCATTTTACTGCATATTATCGAAAATTTATTTTTTATTTGTGCCGTAATTTTTTTTTACTTCATTTGCGGTGTATTGCATTTGTGCTAAAAGTTTATAGTATGACAAAAAATTTATTGATAGTGGAGTCGCCGGCTAAGGCAAAAACAATCGAAAAAATTCTCGGTAAAGATTTTACCGTGAAATCATGCTATGGGCATATCCGCGATTTGGCTAAAAAAGATATGGGTATTGATATCCAAAACGATTTTAAACCCAATTACATCATATCAGAAGATAAAGAACAAGTCGTAAAAGAATTGCAGAAGTTGTCCAAAAATGCTGAAGTGTGGCTGGCAACGGATGAGGACCGTGAGGGTGAAGCCATATCCTGGCATCTGTGCGAAGTGCTGGACTTAGATAAACATAATACCAAACGAATTGTATTTAACGAGATTACAGCCCCTGCAATTAAGGCGGCCGTTGCTAATCCTCGCCAATTGGATCATAATTTATTTTATGCCCAACAAGCCCGCCGCGTTTTAGACAGGGTTGTTGGTTTTGAATTATCGCCGGTGCTTTGGAAAAAGCTAGGAAGACGAACACTTTCTGCCGGGCGTGTGCAATCGGTAGCCGTTCGTTTAATCGTAGAACGCGAACGAGAAATCAATAATTTCAAATCAGACAGTTTTTATAAAGTTGTCGCTTATTTTATCTCGGATAAAAAAATCTTTAAAGCAGAATTATCCGAAAAATTTAAAAAGGAAGATGACGCTCAGGCATTCCTGGAGGATGCAAAAAATGCCATTTTTAAAATAGAAGATATTCAGGTAAAACCAACTCAAAAAAGTCCTGCTGCACCTTTTACTACGTCTACCTTGCAACAGGAGGCGTCACGCAAGTTGGGTTTTTCAGTTTCACGCACGATGTCGGTTGCTCAAAAATTGTACGAAGCAGGTAAGATTACTTATATGCGTACCGACTCACCCAATTTGTCAGAATTGGCGTTAAACACGATACAGTCATATATCAATCAGGAGTTTGGAAAGGAATACTCCAATCGAAAACAATACAGTGCTAAAAGTTCTAATGCACAAGAGGCGCACGAAGCTATTCGTCCCACTTATATCGATCATACACATGTGAGTGGTCATCGGGATGAAGAGCGTTTATATGAATTGATTTGGAAGCGTACAATTGCCTCGCAAATGAGCAACGCCAAATTGGAAAAAACCATTGCCAAAATTGATATTTCCAACCGAAAAGAAAAATTTAATGCAGAAGGTGAAGTATTAAAATTTGAAGGCTTTCTAAAAGTTTATCTTGAAAGCAGCGATGATGATGAGCAAGAAGAAGCAGGCATGTTGCCGCCTTTGCAGGTAGGGCAGCTCTTGGATTACAAAAATATTGAAGCACGTCAGCGTTTTACACAACCTCCTGCTCGCTATACGGAAGCCAGTTTGATTAAAAAGTTAGAAGAGTTGGGTATTGGCCGACCATCTACGTATGCACCAACTATCTCGACGATACAAAACAGAGAATATGTGGTAAAAGGCGACAGGGAAGGATTACCTCGTTCTTTTCAACGATTGGAGCTCAATAATAAAGGTGAAATAAAGTCAGAAACTTTATCCGAAAATACAGGCTCTTTAAAAGGAAAATTATTACCTACTGATATTGGTACATTAGTTACAGATTATTTGATGGAGAATTTTAACCGTGTGATGGATTATTCTTTTACTGCGGATATGGAAAAAGACTTTGACTTAATAGCAGAGGGCAATAAAGAGTGGACTAAAGTTTTGAAGCAGTTTTACGGTCCTTTTCATAAGGAAATAGAAACTTCAGAGGAGAGTACGGAATATGTAACAGGTGAAAGACAATTAGGTGTTGACCCTGAAACCAAAAGACAAGTTTCTGCTCGTTTGGGAAGATTTGGGCCTATGATACAATTAGGTACTGCAGAGGAAGATGAAAAACCTCGTTATGCCCGTTTAAAACCTTCTCAAAGTTTGGAAACTATTACACTGGAGGAGGCATTAGAATTGTTTAAATTACCTTTGATTTTAGGAACTTACGAAGGAGCTGAAGTAGCCGTAAATATTGGACGTTTTGGTCCATATGTAAAACATGGGGAACAGTTTATTTCATTGCCGCGTGGCGAAGAACCTGCTGATGTTACCTTAGAAAGAGCAATAGAGGTGATTAAACAAAAGCAAGTGGAAGATGCACCAATTGCCATGTATGAAGGTAAACCGGTAACAAAAGGTAAAGGTCGTTTTGGCCCTTTTATCAAATGGAATGATATGTTTATCAA
>CAZPBT010000063.1:0-13838 GCA_964584555.1 uncultured Chitinophagales bacterium | reverse complement strand
AAATGCATTTTTGTTGGTTGTAAATATTGCCCAAGGGTAAGCACATTTAGTTTCTGTTTGGCTAAATCTTCCATCAGTTCATACACGTCTTCTTGTGTTTCGCCAATGCCTAACATGATACCGCTTTTGCTGCGTTTGCCAAACTCACGGATTCGCAAAAGCTGCTCAAGGCTGCGTTCATATTTAGCTTGTGGTCTCACTCTTTTGTAAAATCTTTTTACAGTTTCCATATTGTGCGATACCACTTCTTGTCCGGCATTAATCATCAGCTCTAAGCTTTTCCAATCGCCTTTTACATCCGGAATGAGTGTTTCGATGGTCGTTTCGGGTGCATATTCTTTGATGTATTTTACGGTATCATGCCAAATTTGTGCGCCTTTATCCGGTAGTTCATCTCTGTTTACGGAAGTAATGACTGCATGTTTTACGCCCATTAGTTTTACTGCTTCAGCTACGCGTTTTGGTTCATCAAGATCAACAAATTTTGGACGCCCTGTGGCTACTGCACAAAATGAACAAGAGCGTGTACATACATTGCCCAAAATCATAAAGGTTGCCGTTCCTGCCCCCCAGCATTCGCCCATATTCGGGCAATTGCCACTTTCGCAAATCGTATGGAGTTTATGAGTATCCACTAAATGGCGAACTTTCTTATAATTTTCGCCTATGGGTAATTTTACTTTCAGCCATTCCGGCTTCCGGGCTCTGGGCAGTGAAGTTGTTAACTCAGTCATTTTACTTCATTTTTCGTTTTCCCAATGACAAGCCCACAAAAACACTCGGATACATAAATTTATTGCTGTTTTTTATGCTTTGCCCATCTATGTCAATATCGACCATGACGGGCAATTTTTTATAATAAAAATCACACATCACCCCAACTTCCAGCGCTTTGATAAACCTGTCGTTTTTGCCAAAATCAAAATCAATTCCGGTTTCAATATGCAAACCCGGAACAAGCTTCAATTTCCATCCATTTCCAAATCCGGATGCTCCGGCAATAAATTTTAAATCGTTGGTTACATACGGGAAAGGGTATAAGAAACCATTATCAAGATTCTTTTTATCGAACTGCACATCTTCAAATCCGACTATTGTATTAGGAGCACTGGTATCGAGCTGTGCAATTTTGAGCATGTAAGGTTTTAGAATGGCAAGCGTGATACCTCCTGCATATTTATAAAATATCTGAACACCGTGTTTGCGGGCTTTTTCTGCCAGCAAGAAACGCTGACCAACTCCTGCATACAAATTGAGCTGGTTATTTTGTTTGCCATAAACAAATCTCTTGAAACCATCTGAGCCAAACAAACCTCCTCCACCCAGAGGAGAATCCTGTTTTACTTGTTTTGGCGACAAATAAAATGAAAAACCTACTTGAATAATAAACTCTCTTTTAAATCTTTTGCTGCGTGCAATCTCAGCATTCAGGCTAAAACCATCACTCTTCAGACGCAATCCGGCCTGCCAGGCTTTTTTATACAAAACAGAATCAGGATTTAATGTGGTTTCTTGTGCTGATACAGATTTGCATAAGCTTAGCAAAAAAATGAGTACCGGAAATATGCGGATATATTTTTTCAAAATCGGATATTTGGCTAAATTAGTTTAAAATTCATAAAATGGCAACAGCAAAAGTAACATATTTAGGAGAATTACGTACCGAAATGCAACATCTCCAAAGTGGCAGCTTGGTAATTACAGATGCCCCGGTTGATAATCATGGAAAAGGAGAAGCATTTTCACCAACAGACTTGACGGCTGCTTCTTTGGCATCGTGCATGTTTACCATAATGGGCATAAAACTGCAAAACATACATAAAGATATTAAAGGCGCAACGGCTGAAGTGACCAAGGTGATGTATGACGAACCCAGACGAATTGGCGAAATTTTAATAGACATAAAAATTCCGGAACAAGATTTTACCGATAAAGAAAAACAAATGCTGATTAATATTACGAAGACTTGTCCGGTTGCCAAAAGTTTGCATCCCGATATCAAACAAGTAGTGAATGTATCATTTACAAAATCTTAGTATCAATAAAATCAGATCAGTTAATTTAAAAACGGATTGAACTTTCGTTCACGACCGATAGTTGTCGGGTTTCCATGTCCCGAATAAATGACTACTTCATCATCGAGTGATAGTAGCTTATTTTGAATAGATTGTATTAGCGTATTATGATTACCTAAAGGCAAATCCGTTCTACCGATGCTACCTTCAAAAAGCACATCGCCTACTATACAATACTTTTCAGCTTTGTTATAAAGGCA
This sequence comes from uncultured Chitinophagales bacterium, assembly GCA_964584555.1. Taxonomy (GTDB): domain Bacteria; phylum Bacteroidota; class Bacteroidia; order Chitinophagales; family JADIYW01; genus JADJSS01. The sequence continues at coordinate 11,563 of CAZPBT010000063.1, read as the reverse complement.
AATACCTCCCGGTGAATGTCCGGGACAAAAGAGCACCTCGAATACAGCATCGTCCAGCTTGAGAAGTTCTCCTTCTTGTAAAAAATAGCGAGGTTCCAAATGTTCGGGGATTTTTGCTCCGAAAAGCCGGGCTGACAATGCTGCCTTTTCTAAAATGGGCATTTCCTTTTCATGAATAGCCAACTCAATGCCGTATTTTTCTGCTACAAACTTATTACCGTATATATGGTCTAAATGGCAATGCGTATTCAGTAAACGAACAGGCTTTAAGTCATTTTTGCTGATATAATCAGTCAAAATCTGCTCTTCCTGATGCGTAAAACATCCCGGGTCGATTATCCAGCAGTGTTTTTTGGGACTTGAAATGATATAAGTATTTTCCTGAAAGGGATTAAAACAAAATACGTTAATATTGGTTCGCTTATTTGCGTTGTCCATATTATTTATTTACTTTGTAAATGTACAGAAATAATCCTGTAAAAAACAGCCGAGGTATGTGCCGAAATTTTTTAGACCAATTGCGATTTAGTATTTCATTTTGCTGTTTTCCGGCAGTAATCATTTTTTCTTTTATTTCTGTTTTTTTTCAAGCTGCCACAGCACAAACTACTCAAGTGCAGTTTGGTCAGAATCGGGTGCAGTATCACTCTTTTGACTGGCAATATTACAACTCTGACAATTTTACTATTTATTTTTATCCGGGTGGTCAGGAAATAGGCAAGTTTATCTGGACGACTGCTGAAATGAAAGTAAAAGAACTGGAAGATGATTTGGAATTTCGTTTCAACGATAAGATAGATATTCTGGTTTATAATGACATCACAGACATGGCACAAACCAATATCGGCTTAGGTCAGGAGGAGTTTAATCTGGGTGGAACTGCAGTTTTAAAAAACAATAAATTATTTCTTTATTATGATGGCAACCATCAGCATCTGGAACGTGATTTAATGAAAGGTATGGCAGAGGTGATGCTCCGCCAAATGATGACCGGATCAAATTTCAAACAAAAAATACAAAATTCTGTATTTCTAAATTTGCCTGAATGGTATAGAAAAGGACTTTCTGCTTATATCGCTGAAAACTGGAATACCGTAAATGATAATCGCTTAAATAATTATCTCGCCAATAACAAGAAAACTTCATTTTCAAAATTGGCTGCTCAAGACCCCGAATTTGCAGGTCAATCGTTTTGGAATATGGTAAGAGAAAAATATGGCAGTGATGCCATTCAGAACATTCTGTACCTGACACGTGTAAAACACAATATGAACAGCGGTTTTGCATATGCCATTAACACGACATATAATGATTTGATTGCTGACTGGAAGACGTATTATTCCAATCGTTTTAAAGAAGATGAAGAAAACAGAACGGCTTTGCAAAATGCCACAACATTAAAACTGAAAAAAAGGAATAATACAGATATTGGCGATATGGTCATTTCTGCTGATGGCAACTATTTGGCTTACGCAGTTTTTGACGGAGGTTTTTACAAAATATTTGTTCAGAATACACAGACTAAGAAAGTAAAAAAGATTGCCAAAGGCGGATTTCATTCCGACCAATATCCTTTTGATAAATCTTATCCGATTTTAACTTGGTCTAAAACAGGAAATAAGTTAGTGGTCATTCATGAAAAGAAAGACAAGATCCGACTGTTACAATTTGATGCTGCTACGAAAGAAAAAATCAAAAAGAATATCATCAAATTTCAACGTATTTATGGGGCTGATTTCACTAATAATCCGAATATACTTGTCTTGTCGGGTCAAAATAAAGGGCAGACTGATTTGTACTTATACAATATCAGCAATTCAAACTCTACACAACTCAATAATGACTTGTATGATGATTTGAATCCGGTTTATGTTCGGCTGAATGAAAATGACGGCATCTTGTTTTCTTCTAATAGGGAGGAAGACAAACTTTATTTTGAGGTAAATGACACCGTTTTGCCTGACAAATCGCTGGATTTATTTTATTATGATTTAAATAAACGCGGAGATGAGCTGGCTCGGGTAACAGAAACACCTTTTGCCAACGAAAAAGGAACAGGTAACTATATCGAGAATAAGTTTTCTTTTTTAAGTGATGAAAACGGCATCTACAATCTGTATACCGGAACCATTGACAGCTTCTTCATCAGAACTGATACTTTAGACGTATGGGAAAATGAGAGTAACGATTCTGCAAGAGCAGTTAAAAAAGCGGTTGATGTTTACAAGCAAAAAGGAATTACTTCACCTCATACCAACTTGCCGAATTCCATTTTGGCTTCAGGCAACAGCAATGCCAAAACTTTTTATTTCTTTGGTGTAAAACGCAAAAAAACGAGTGTCAGCCTCACTGCTAAAGCGGATGAAGAGCAACTGGAAAATGCAAAAAAATTCGGACTCACTCCAACAACATTCAGACGAAAATATTTGACTACGGCTACCGATGTGAGCTCGCCTGCCAATACAACTATTATAAGCAATAAACAACAGGAAATAAAAAATTCAAAAGCACAAAACAGCGGTGGTATAACTGTTGACAGTTTACTTTCTGAAACATTTACCTATACCTTTGAATCAGACTTTAACAATACACTGAAATCAAATGAACAAAAAAATAACGATACCGCTCTAACTATAACTTTAAGCGATACAACTGTCACATTTGGCAATACGGAGGAAGAAGTTCCGCCTCCATTTATACCGCCGAGTATGCTCAATGTAGAGCGCACTACCGGAAAGAAAATCCGCATTTTGTCCTATCGTGCCAGATTCAGCTCTGATTATGTGGTAACCCAAATTGACAACAGTATACTCACTACCAATTATCAGAGCTATAATGCTAATTTGGGTGGCTATTCTTTCCCAAATTTAAGCGGTATGATAGCATTCGGCACTTCAGATTTGATGGAAGACCATAAAATTATCGGAGGCTTCAGGTTTCCTTTTGATTTTAAAGGACTGGAAACTTTTATCAAGTATATCAACTTAAAACACAGATTAGATCACAGCATTTTGTATTACAGAAAGTCTGACAGAACGTACTTTAATATCAATAATCCCTACACACCGGATGCAACATACACCGGAAAAACGCGAATGAATTTCTTTGAATACACCATGAGTTATCCTTTTGATATTACGAAAAGTCTGAAGGCGGCTTTCTCCTACCGAAACGAACGTCTGGATGTTTCCTATTCCGACCCGATAACTTTAGCGGTGAATGACATCAAAGAAAACTGGATTTCTTCACGTGTAGAATTTGTACATGACAATTCCAAAGAAATACAAACCAATATTTATAACGGCTATCGTTACAAAGTTTTTGGAGAGTATTTTTATAATGCCAATGAAAAAAAATCGCACTTATTTAATCTTGGATTTGATATTCGCCATTATCAAAAAATATTCAGAAATCTGATTTGGGCGAATCGACTTGCTGGTGCTACTTCATTCGGCAATAAAAAAATATTGTATTATTTAGGAGGTGTAGATTCGTGGCTGAACCCGAAATATGATTATAACATTCCGGTGAGCAGCACACAAAACTATGGCTTGCAAGCCTTTGCTACTAACTTGAGGGGGCTGCCGCAAAACATCAGAAATGGAAACAATTATTTGTTACTGAATTCTGAGTTGCGTTTTCCGGTAATTTCATTTTTTGCCAAAAAGCCACTGAAATCTTCTTTCTTGCAAGATTTCCAATTAGTAGGATTTTTTGATGCCGGAATTGCCTATACGTTGCTCAATCCTTTTGACAGAAATAACTCAATCAGCCAAGAAGTTGTTTCTGAAGATCCATTAGTCATATCTGTAAACTATTATCGCAATCCATTTGTATTTGGATGCGGTGGTGGCATGCGTACGAATATTTTAGGTTATTTCTTGCGTATTGATGCCGGCTGGGGATATGACGGGTCAAAATTAGCTCAGAAACCAATCTGGCATATTTCGCTTAGCAAAGACTTTTAGAAGGTTTAATAGTTAAATAGTTTAGTAGTTTAATAGTCATTAGTTAATTGGTTTATTAGTTTAAATGTTTTTTAATTTCTTAAAGGACTTAGGGTTTTCTTGCTTGGTTTGATGATTGTGTACAACATTATAATTGTGGATAGCTTGAATTGATTTTTTATTATCGTCAAATTACCTTTGCGAAAAAAAACTATGGCATTATCAGGCACTCATTTTACATTTCCCAATCAAACATCTTTTTATAAAGGCAAAGTTCGAGATGTTTATACTATTGCCGATAAAACATTAGTAATGGTAGCCTCCGACCGCATTTCGGCATTTGATGTTGTTTTGCCTCGTCCAATCCCGTATAAAGGTCAAGTTCTTAATCAGATTGCGGCAAAATTTCTGGAAGCAACCAAAGACATTTTACCTAATTGGGTGAGTGCAGTTCCCGATCCAAATGTTACGGTGGGACAAAAATGCGAACCCTATAAAGTGGAAATGGTGATTCGCGGCTATCTTACAGGTTCAGCTTGGCGTGCATATAAAAATGGCAGTCGTGTGCTTTGCGGAGTTAGTTTGCCGGATGGTCTTAAAGAAAATCAACGATTTGAAAAGCCTATCATCACACCAACTACTAAAGCAGAAGTAGGACATGACGAAGACATCTCAAAAGAAGAAATAATAACACAAGGTATTGTATCAAAAGAAGAATACGAACAGTTAGAAGTCTATACCCAACAATTGTTTCAGCGAGGCACTGAAATTGCAAAAGAAAGAGGTTTGATTTTGGTGGATACGAAATATGAATTTGGAAAAATAGGAGATACCATCTACTTGATGGATGAAATTCATACACCGGATTCTTCCCGCTATTTTTATATTGACGGATACGAACAAGCTTATGAAGCAGGAACAACTCCTAAACAATTATCTAAAGAGTTTGTACGGGAATGGCTCATTGCCAATAATTTTATGGGAAAAGAAGGTCAAACAGTACCTGAAATGACAGACCAAATCGTACAATCCATTTCTGAAAGATATATCGAACTCTACGAAATTATTACCGGAGAAAAGTTTATCAAAAGTGATGATGCTGATATTTTAAACAGAATAGAAACCAATATTAATTCGTATTTGAATGCGCATTAAAATAAACTACTAACCTGAGTTCTGGATAAGCGTTTCCATTAAAAAATAGTTGATTTTTTATGTAGAACCGCCTCCTTTTAATTCCTCCACCTTGTTAAAGTGGAGGAAAAAATGAGCAATCAACTATTTTATCAGCTTGTTTTCTTAACCCGAACTCAGGTTACTAATACAAAATTCTGGATTTTATAGTTTCCTTTACTTGTTTAAGGTCTTCCATCATTTCCAAATCTGCATTGGCATCCACATCTAAAACGACATAGCCTATTGTTTCATTTGTTTTCAAGTATTGACCTAAAATATTGACTTCATGCTTAGACAGTATCGCATTGATTTCGGATAAAACTCCCGGTACATTTTTGTGAATATGCAATATTCTTCTGGTATTATGTTGTACACTTAAGCTGATTTCAGGAACTGTTTTAGATCCTAAGGTGCTTCCATTGTCCAGAAAACCAGTAAGCTTTACTGCCACTTCCGTACCAATATTTTCCTGTGCCTCCTGTGTACTTCCGCCAACATGCGGGGTCAGTAGCACATTGTCAAAACCCAATAAATCTGATTCAAAACCTGCACCGTTTTGTTTTGGCTCAGTTGGAAACACATCTACCGCTGCGCCTGCCACTTTACCGCTTTTCAATGCCTGACTGAGTGCAGGAATATCGACCACCGTACCGCGAGACAGATTTTGAAAAATTACGCCTTCTTTCATTAAATTAAACTCACGCTCTCCAATCATATTCTTAGTATCAGCAGTAGCCGGCACATGCAAAGTAACCACATCTGCTTTTTGCAATAAATCATCAAGCGTATCCATTGCATCTGCATTTCCCAAGGGTAATTTAGGTTCGACATCAAAATAAATAACTTTCATTCCCAAACTTTCGGCCATCACAGATACTTGAGAACCGATATGTCCGTAACCGATAATGCCCAATGTTTTGCCCCGAAGTTCATAACTTCCTTTAGCCGTTTTTTGCCAGTTGCCTTCATGCATTTTTTTATTCTTCTCCGGTATGCGGCGCAACAACATAATCGAGTTTCCAATAATAAGTTCTGCAACAGAGCGTGTATTGGAATAAGGCGAGTTAAATACGGGAATACCCAACTCAGTAGCTTTAACTAAATCTACCTGATTGGTGCCGATACAAAAACATCCAATGGTTAAAAGTTTCTTTGCTTTTTCCAGTACGGCAGCAGTAAGCTGGGTTTTGGAACGAATGCCGATAATATGATAATGCTCAATGCAATCCAGTAATTCCTGCTCGTTCATTGCTTCTTTGTGACTGTCAATAGAGGTATACCCTTTTTTATGAAATTCATTGGAAGCAGACTGGTGTAATCCCTCGAGCAACAGAATTTTTATTTTCTCTTTTGGAAATGAAGTTTGTTTTGTCATAATCAAATTTATGCATTTTTAGCAGGGCATTATTCCGATTGAGAATAAGAAAGTTTTATGAAAAGTATATCAATACTTAATACAATGTCATTAATTTTGGCATGATTTAATGTTGAATATCCAAAAAGAGTTGATTTTAGTATTTTGAACCACCTCCTTTTATTACTCCGCATTGATGAAAGCGAAAGAATATATTGTAAAATCAACTATTTTTACTGCCACCTAACTTAACGACATTGATATTTAATACACCAAAATTCAACCCGGTGTAAGTCTGACTCACCGAATAAGGTGATTTTTTGTTTGTGTGAAATTTTTAGTGGCATCATCACTAATTTATCTCCTCTGTTTTCCGTAAATTACTCATCAAATTATGCCGGAAACGCAAACTAATAATAATGGTATGCAATTGTTGTTGCAATTGAAAAACAACCAGATGAATGCCTTGCTGGAAGCTACTAAGGCTATCAATGATAATGTTTCTTCGGAAGGTTTGTATCAGCTTTACAAATATGCCATTGAAGAAAATCTTGGCGTTTCGGATATTGCCTTATTTATGTTTGATCAGACGTGGAAGCGAGTAGTTTGGCAGCGCACCCTACAGAGTGATACTTTTATTCCGGTAAATGCATGGTTTGAGCAATATAAAAACACACAAGAACTGACGAAAGAAGAACAAGCTGCATTCAGCGGTTTTAAATATATTATCCCAGTTTATCATAAACAACAACCTCTTGCACTTGCTTTGCTTGGTGAAATACAGGAAGACAATATTCACCATAAAGACGAATTATTGGAGTTTGCTCAGGTTTTTACCAATGTAATTACCGTTGCTGTAGAAAATAAACGCCTGTTTAAACGAGAAGTTGAAAAGAAAAATTACGACAAGGAACTCGAACTGGCATCAAAAGTTCAAGGCATGCTTATTCCCAACAAACTGCCTAAAAACACGATGTATGAATTTGCCGGTTTGTACTTGCCATTTAAAGGAATTGGCGGTGATTATTACGATGTCATTCATATCAATAAGGATGAGTTTGTTTTTTGTATCGCTGATATTTCAGGTAAAGGAGTAGCGGCTGCTTTGGTTATGGCTAATTTACAGGCTTACCTCAATGCCACTTTGGGGTTGGGTTTTTCAAAAGAAAAACTGATAGAAAAACTCAATCAAAAAATTTATTCTATCACAAACGGGGAAAATTTCATTACGTTGTTTATTGCCAAGTACAATATTATCAGCAGGGAATTGGAATACCTGAATGCGGGTCATATTCCACCGATTTTAGTACATGGAAATCGGGTAGAATTACTGGAATGCGGTACTACTCTTTTGGGTATTTTCGAAGAATTGCCAAAAATAGCATTCGGCAAAATCCACATCAAACCGGATACGACAATCTTATGTTTTACCGATGGTTTGTCTGAGTTGGAAAACAGTGATGACGAAGTGATGGGCGTAGAGCGACTGAAACAATTTGCACTTACCCATCATAAACTCGGAGCTGAATTATTCAACAAAATATTGTTTGACAGCATCAGTAAATTCAAGGGCAATGCTCTTTTCAATGATGATATCAGCGTATTGACCGCTAAGATATTTTAGCTTGTTTTTCACTGCTTGCCAAGACTGCTAAATTAACCAGTACCGCTGCACAGATATAAAAAAGTGAACCCACTTTATTAGCCTCTACCAAATCGCTCAGACTATTATTAATCAAAAAAACGACAATGCAAAGTGTAAATGCCAGCACGTATTTTTTTTGAGCATGATTAATTTGATGATAGGCGTTTTCAGCCGTAATCAGCAACGCTGCAATCAGCAAAACAAACAAGATAAAAGCAGGTACACCTTGTTCAGTCAATAATAATAAGAAATAATTATGCACTGTAGATTTTTCTTCATTATCACTGATATATGTTTCGTAAGCCGTAACTGTGTATTTTTTATACTGCGAAACAAAATTATTCGGTCCCACTCCTGTTAAAGGATGTTTTTTAAATAAATGTACTGCAGCAATCCATCTGTAAAAACGCTCAACCGTACTCATATCTTCCATTTCAAAGGTAGATGACAAATGCTCACTCAGATCTTCATGATAAATGGTGTTCTCATAATTAGGAGCATATTTTAAATAGGTGTTGTCATGCAGGATATAAATACTGAAAATAAGAATGCAAAATGTACTGATTGCCAAAACTAATTTTGTCAATCGGAAACGCATAATTAAATAATACACACCCATGGCTAAAAATGCCAGCCATGCGCCACGGGTAAATGAGAAATAAATGGCTGCAATAAAAAGTGGAATGCTTAATCTCAAAAATTTGTAGGTAAAAGAATTCTTATTATACCAATTCATAGCCATGGGAATAAATGGAAAAATCATGGTAATAAACACGGCGTAATTCACATGATTCCGATAAATGGGATGGACTGATTGCGTGATGGTGTCAAATGTAAATCCATTAAAGGCATGTCTGACCATTACATAACAAACACTAAAAAATGTAGGAATAAATACGCACCAAAAAAACTTGCGAATATCTTTTTCACTTTTAATAAATAGCAAAGGCAACACAAAGAAAACTGCGACATACCAAAATTTAGCCAGCAAATATTTGACAGATAATAGCAGATTGGCTGAATAAATTGCAGCAACACCACTCCATAAAAATTGCAATACAATGAGTGTAGTTACGACATGTTGAAATGCAGGATTTCTCAATAAATCATAGCGATAAACCAGATAAATTACTGTACACACACACAGCAGCATTACGATAGGTTCAGAAGGAATATCCAAGCCGAGGCTGCCAAATGTATACTCAATAGAAAATGGCATAACACACAGCATTATATAGAATACTATACGAAAATTGAGCAACGTAAGTAAAGCAAAAAGCAGGGCAAAGGGCAATAATGCTGCCTCCGGAATTTTATAAATAAATGCAGTAATCAGCAGAACTAAAGACAAACTTGCAATTGTCCAAAATGCGGATATCGCATGGCGTTGAATAAAATCAATCGCGTTGGAAGCCGAAGCGGTCTGCATTTTTATAAAGTTCAATAATAAGTGCGGTAAAACACGCTAAAATAAATGAGCCGATAAGCGTGGACAATACGATAAGCCATCGGATGGGTTTACACTTTTTTATAGCCGGTGTTGGGTTTTCTACGATATACATCGTCTTAAAGGTATTGGAAGAAGCAACAGTATATTGATCGCGGATGGTGATAAATTTTTTGAGTTCTTCTGCATCCGAACCATTTGCTTTCTTTAAGGCTATCTGCTCATCAAGCAAAGTGAGCACATTTGTTTTGTTGACCAACAGCATATTTCGATAAACGGAATCTGCATATTGTACAATGTCCTTTACTACAGCAGCAGCCAACTTATTATCTCTGTCCATAAATGTAACTTCGAGTGCTCCATTATCATTGCGGATGGCATCAAAATTAGAATTAAATTCCAATGCTGTGTAATAGCGATACAACCCGGATTCATCTTTCTCAATATCATAATGCTTACCCAGGTTATATTTATCAATAATGTGTGTAATGGCAGGATCAGACGTAAGTATAGTCAGAAAACGGTTAATTTCTTCTTTACCTCCAAATGGATAAACACCACCGGCTTCTTTTTCATTAAATAGTGCTGCTCTGTCCGTACTTACAGGATTAGACAAATAAAATATCATTTTCGACTTGTAATAAGGAGGCATTATGGATGGCATTGTCAGGATAATGCTGACAATGACGGCAAACAGACAAAACAACAAAATATGTTTTTTCCATTTGTACACTAATTTCACAATTTCAATCATAGAATAATAAACACTAAAAGTAAGTAAAAAGATTGTACGCAATGGCAAATTCTTAACCGATAAAATCAGAATTTGGCATTCTTTATACTATTCTACTACAATTAATTTGTCGTCTTTTCTGCCTTTTCTGATGAGTAAATACTTGTTTTTTATCAAATCTACAGTAGTAATGATTGCCTGGACATCGGAATTTTTTTCCATATTCAGACTCAGACCATTTCCCTGCATAAGTTTGCGTGCTTCTCCTTTTGACGGAAAAATTGTTGTTTTTTCTGCTAATAAATCCAGGATTGGGATTCCCTTTTCAATATCATTTTTGGATATAACAAAAGTAGGTACGCCCTCGAATATTTCTAAAAAGTCAGTTTCTTCAAGCTCCATGATTTTAGATTTCACATCTTTGTCAAACAAGATGGCACTCAGCTGTTGTGCATGCACCATATCCGCATGGGAGTGTACTCTTTCTGTAATTTCTTCTGCCAATGCCTTTTGTAAGATGCGCAAATGTTCATTGCCTTCATGCTGTTGCTCTAAGGCTTCTATTTCTTCTCTGTTTTTTAATGAAAATATGCGGAAGAGTGTTTTTACATCCTTATCATCAGCTGCCAGCCAAAACTGATAAAATTTATACGGAGATGTTTTGTTTTTATCCAGCCAGATGTTGCCACTTTCTGATTTGCCGAATTTCGTGCCATCTGCTTTTTTTATCAATTTGGTTGTTAACGCATAAGCTTCACCTGCATCTTTTTTGCGTATCAGTTCTGTACCCGTTACAATATTTCCCCATTGGTCGCTGCCACCCATTTGCAACATAACATTATTATTTTTCCATAAATGGTAAAAGTCATAGCCCTGCACTAACTGATATGAAAATTCGGTAAAAGACATGCCGGACTCCAAACGGTTCTGAACCGAATCTTTGGCCATCATATAATTGACAGTAATGTATTTGCCTGCATCACGAATAAAATTCAAAAAAGAAAATTCTTTGAACCAATCATAGTTATTGACAATTTCGGCTGAATTTTCTCCACAATCAAAATCTAAAAACTTCTCCAATTGTTTCCGCTGACAGGATAAATTGTAGTTAAGTTCTTCTTCATTCAGCATATTTCGCTCCGAACTCCTTCCGCTTGGATCGCCCACCATGCCGGTTGCACCACCTACTAATGCTATTGGCTTGTGTCCGCAACGCTGAAAATGCAATAAGGTCATTACTTGTAACATATTGCCAATGCCC
>CAZPBT010000062.1:0-13932 GCA_964584555.1 uncultured Chitinophagales bacterium | reverse complement strand
ATGATTGTGTCAATAATGATATCTTGTTTTTAAAAAGAGATATTATTGATGATATGATTGCTAATGGTATTACAAAATTCGTTCTGATAGGCGAAAATCTACTGGAGTTTTTTGCGAACAGCAATGACTACTATGACGAATGGTATGCAGATATTGAAAATGAGGGCGGATGGATAATAGCCGTAAATTTCAGGGCGCACGTGATGGAAGAAATGAGAATGGCAAAAATAGATCGTTATGTGTATATCAGCGAGCGCTATGCGGATGTAAACTGGAGAAGTTACAAACCCTTTCACTTAGTCACTTACCTCGATGAATTATTAATTAAAACAATATCTTATAAAAATGAGTAACCGAGTTGTACATTTCGAAATTCCCTCAGAGCATCCTGAAAAAAGCATTAGTTTTTTTAAAGACGTTTTTGACTGGGAAATTACCCCATTCAGAGAAGGCGAATACTGGCTGATAAAAACAGGAGCTGACGACGAAGCCGGAATTAACGGCGGAATTATAAAAAAGAAAGACCCGAGACAACCGCTGGCTACCACTATTCAAGTGGAAAACCTGAATGCAACAGTAAAGAAAATTGAAGCAGCAGGCGGAAAAACCGTTACGCCTAAAATGATTATTCCGACGGTAGGTTATTTAATTTATTTCCAGGATTTGGACGGCAATATTCACGGCTTGATGCAGCGAGATACTTCTGCCGAATAATATTTTTTTGTTTGTTAAAAATTCATTTTGTCTAAGTTATACATAGTTCCTACGCCCATTGGCAATTTGCAGGATATGACGCTCAGGGCGATTAGCATTCTGCAAAGTGTAGATTTGATTTTAGCGGAAGATACACGCAATACCAAATTTTTATGCCAGCATTTTGCTATAGAAACTCCTGTACAATCTTACCATAAAGACAATGAGCATAAAGTTTTATCGGGTTTGATAGCCAAATTGCAAACAGAAATGCAAATGGCTTTAGTTTCTGATGCGGGTACGCCCGGTATTTCCGATCCAGGCTTTTTATTAGTGCGAGAATGCATAAAAAACAACATAGACGTAGAATGTTTGCCGGGGGCAACTGCCTTTGTTCCGGCCTTGATAAATTCAGGATTTCCTTGCGATAAATTTGTTTTCGAAGGATTTTTACCCCATCAAAAAGGCAGACAAACAAGATGGCTGGCTTTGAAAGAGGAAACCAGAAGCATCGTATTTTATGAATCTCCGTACAGGGTAATAAAATTTTTAAATGAAGCTAAAGAATTTTGCGGGGAAGACCGTGAGATTGCCGTAAGCAGAGAGTTGACTAAAAAATTTGAAGAAACAGTAAGAGGCAGCATATTGACGGTACTCAATCATTTTACCAACAAAGAACCCAAAGGTGAATTTGTTATTGTTTTAAAAGGAAAATCGACATGAAAACATTGCCACAAATTTTAGCAGATGCTTTGCCTGTAATAAAAGAAGCAGCCAGTTTTATTCAATCAGAAATACAAAAATCTCATCATAGTGTTGTTGAAATAAAAAGCCTGAATAGTTTGGTTACTTATGTTGATAAAAATGCTGAAATGATTTTAGTGGATGGTTTAAAAATGATACTGCCCGAAGCCGGATTTTTAACCGAAGAAAATACAATAGAACAAACTAAAAACGATTGGCAATGGATAATAGATCCTTTAGACGGGACGACTAATTTTATTTATAAAATTCCTGTTTTTGCTATCTCCGTGGCTTTGGCTTACCGGAATGAAATTCAATTAGGCATCGTGTATGAACTGAATCGTGATGAGTGTTTTACGGCAATAAAAAATGAAGGGGCATTTTTAAACGGTCAATTGATAAGTGTTTCTGCAACTCAACAGTTAAAAGACAGTTTAGTAGCTACAGGATTTCCATACTATGATTATGCTTTGCTCGATAATTATATCAGCTTATTTAAAGAATTGATGACAGATACTCGCGGCATCAGACGATTGGGCAGTGCGGCTATTGACTTGTGCTATACGGCTTGCGGCAAATTTGATGCTTTTTTTGAATATTCATTATCACCCTGGGATGTGGCTGCAGGTGCGCTTATTTTGCAAGAAGCAGGAGGCAAAATTACAGACTTCTCCGGTGGTACAAACTGGCTTTACGGCAAGCAAATTTTAGGCTGCAATCAACAGATTTTTGATGAAATTTTTGATAAGATAAAGCGGAATTTTTAAGTCAATACGAATTGCTAAAATATTATAACCCAAAGTGAGGATTAAACCACATAGCAGCAAGCATTTTTAATCTTAAATAGATGTTTGGTGCGAATCAGTTTAGAAGGTCAAGTAAAAACATAGTATCATCTTGGGTATCGCCTAAGGCGATACCTGTATTTTTCTGTTCTTACCACAGTTTTTGTTTACAAGGATTGTTAATCCTAAAAAATCTATGCCTCTATGCGGTAAAAATTATAAACAAAACACACCGAGATTTTCCCTATTCTTCTTTGAGTTCCGGATAGCTAAGATTCATAGCGGTTAAGGCATCGCGTACCAGAACGGCAATCTGATATTCTTTGTACCAGTTTTGGTCAACGGCAACAATATTCCATTTTGCAGCTTTGGAGCAGTTCGTAAATACATCTTCATAAGCCTGCATATACTCATTCCACAGCTTTCTTTCTTCCCAGTCTTGCGCATTGTGTTTCCACATTTTTTCAGGATTTGTTTTGCGCTCTTCGAGTCGTTCTAATTGGGCTTCTAACGAGATATGCATGTAGCATTTGATGATAGTAGTACCATTATTTTCAAGAAGTTGTTCAAAATTATTAATCGCATCAAATCGTTGTTTTACCGTTTCCTCATCTATCCATTTATGCACACGTTGTATCAGTACATCTTCATATTGAGAACGGTTAAATATAGTAATATCACCTTTTTGGGGAACAACTTTATGAATACGCCATAAAAAATCGTGGGCAAATTCTTCTTCAGTCGGTTTTTTAAATGTCTGCACTTTTATACCCAACGGATTTAATCCGCCAAAAATGTTTTTTACTGCGCCGTCTTTTCCGCTTGCATCCATACCTTGTAAAATAACCAGCAAACTTCGCTTCTTTGAAGCAATAAGCATATCTTGCAAATCTGCTATTTCTTCCAGTATTTTTTTTGTTTCTTTTTTAATTTCGTTTTTTTCCAGTTTTTTTGGAGCTACCGTAGAAATATCAGCCAGATGAATTGACATAGTGTTATTTTTAAATGATTAAAGGTTGAAGATACAAAAATAGCCAACATAAATCTCCAAATTTAGTTCATGTGAAAATATGTTTCAGCTTGTTTGATTAATGAAAACCTAATCTTAGTACATAAGATAACTATGAAGTTTATAGTAGTTTTGTAAAAAAACAATCTTTCTTTCAACTTTAATTCTGGTTTATGATTATTCCGGCAGCAGAAAAACTTACGCATATTAATGAATATTATTTCAGTACCAAGCTGAAACAAATTGCACAAATGCGTGCAGAAGGAAAAGATATTATTAATTTAGGAATAGGCAATCCCGATTTGCCTCCATCAAATGAAACCTTACAAGCTTTATCCGCTTCAGCAAATAACATAAAAAATCACGGTTATCAAAGTTATGTTGGAATTCCGGCACTGCGCAAAGCTATGAGTAACTGGTATAAATCAACCTACGAGGTGGAACTCCATCCCGAAACTGAAATATTGCCGCTCTTAGGTTCTAAGGAAGGTATTTCGTTTATATCACAGGCATTTTTAAATCCGGGGGATAAAGTGCTGGTGCCCAATCCCGGATATCCAACCTATACTTCGGCTACTTATCTGGCTGGTGCTATTCCTGTTTATTATGATTTGGATGAAAATAATAACTGGCTGCCTGATTTTCATGCCATATCGGAGGAAGTATGGAAAGATATTAAACTTATCTGGATTAATTATCCGAATATGCCCACGGGTTCAAAAGGCAATCCTGCCGATTTTACAAAACTCATAAAGATTGCCAAAGAGCACAGGGTTTTAATTTGTAATGATAATCCATATAGTTTAGTTTTGAATGATGAACATCCGGTTTCGTTTTTGCAAACACCGGAAGCCATGGAGGTATGTGTTGAATTGAATTCCTTGAGCAAATCACATAATTTGGCAGGAGCTCGTATCGGGATGGCTTGTGGTCGTGCCGATTATCTGCAAACCATATTGAAAGTAAAAAGCAACGTTGACAGCGGAATGTATCTTCCTGTGCAGGAAGCAGCAGTGGCAGCACTTCAAAATTCAGCAGCATGGCATGATGAACGCAATGCGGTTTATAAAAAGAGGAGAGAAGTTGCCTATCATATTTTAGATCTGTTGGGATGCCAATATACAAAAGAGCAAGTGGGTTTGTTTTTATGGGCTAAAATTCCTGACAGCTATCAGCAGGTAGAAGATTTAACTGAAAAAATTTTACATGAAGCACATGTATTCATTACACCGGGTTTTATTTTTGGTTCAAATGGCGCACGCTTTATCCGGATATCATTATGCAGTAATGAAATGGAATTGACACAAGCTTATGAACGCATTAAAAGCATCTTTGCATTATATTGTGGATTAAGTTAGTCAACTGTAAAAATAGTTGATTTAACCTTACTTCCTCCAGCTTCATCAAGTAGGAGGAAAAAAAGGAGGTGGTTCTAAAAAAAACTAAATCAACTATTTTAGGATATTCAACATTAAATCATACTTAACTTAAAGACATTGAATGTGGGTTATTATTTTATAGCTAATCCTGCCTTATAGGTGGCCAATGCTCTTTTGCGGGCAAAATCGTGATTGATAATGGGCATTTTTTTCTGAAAATCAGGATTCCATTTTTTTATGTATTCAAAATGTTTATCAAATTTTTCCTGCTGGCTACTGGGATTAAATATGCGGAAATAAGGTGCGGCATCACAGCCGGTACCTGCTGCCCATTGCCAGTTGCCATTATTCGCAGATAAATCATAATCTAATAATTTGCTTGCAAAATAGGCTTCGCCCCAACGCCAGTCGATAAGCAAATGCTTGCATAAAAAACTGGCGGTTACCATGCGCACACGGTTATGCATGTATCCGGTGGCATTCAGTTCGTTCATTCCTGCATCTACCAGCGGATAGCCGGTTTTGCCCTTACACCATGCTTCATAATCATTCTCCTGATTGAGCCATGGTATATGGTCATATTCTTTTCTGAAAGAGCCGGAAACGACATAGGGAAAATGAAATAAAATTTGCATAAAAAACTCCCGCCAAATCAACTCGGATAAGTAAACTGCATCCGTAGCTTGTAGTGATAGTATTAACTGCCGAATGCTGATTGTGCCGAATCGCAAATGCACACTTGTGTTGCTGGTTTCCATACTTGGATAATCTCTTTTATCCTGATAGTGAAACAAAGCATTGGGGTTTATTGGCTTTACTTTTATGGCATTGGGTAGAAATCCGATTTCTGCTAATGAAGGAAAATTTACATAAAACTGATAAAATTTTTTCAAGTTCGGCTTTTGAGCATCATGCAAATTCTGCGATGAAAATTTGGCTAGCCATTTGTTCTTATAAGGTGTGTAAATAGTATAAGGCTTGCCGTCATCTTTCGCTATTTCATTTTTTGCAAAAATAACCTGGTCTTTAAACAGTAATAACTTGATATTGTTTTTTTGCAGCAGCGCTTTTATTTGTAGATCTCTGCTTATTGCATACGGCTCATAATCTTCATTGGTGTAAACTGCATTTATGTGATATTCGCTCAAGAGTAATTTCCAGATAGCCAAAGGCTCTCCTTTTTTGCATAATAAACTGCTGCCTGCATTTTTTAAAGTCAGGTCAATATTAGAAAGTTGCTGATGGATAAACTGCACTCTGGCATCGTTTTTATCCAAATCATTCAGAATATTAACATCAAAAATGAAAATAGGCAGAACAGGTAAGCCTGACTTTAGAGCAACTTGTAAAGCGGTATTGTCTTCCAGCCTTAAGTCGCGACGAAACCAAAATACATTGATAGTCATCATAACTTGTTAGTGCTATTTGGAAAGATATTTTTTTAAGCCCTCTTCAATGCATTTAACAGCTTTGATTATTTCAGGAGATTGTAATACATAAGCAATACGTACTTCATTTTTACCTTTGCCTTCGGTGGCATAAAAGCCACTTGCCGGTGCCATCATCACTGTTTCATTATTATAATGAAAATCACTCAGCATCCAACGGCAAAAATCGTCGGAATCAGCAACGGGTAATTGAACAATACAATAAAAAGCACCACCCGGAGTATGACATTTTACACCATCAATTTTATTGAGATGTTCTACCAATGTATCTCTGCGCTTTTTATATTCCTTGTTTACTTTTTCAAAATAATTTTCTTCCACATCAAATAAGGCCATTGCACCTAATTGTTCAACGGTAGGCGGACTTAATCTTTGCTGACCAAATTTTAAGGCTGTTGCCAGCACTTCTTTGTTTCTGGTGGCAATCATGCCCATTCTTGCTCCACATACACTAAATCGTTTGGATAAGGAGTCAATTAAAATGGCATGATCTTTCAGGTTGGGGAAACTGAGGATAGAGGTATATTCCAGTTCTTTATCATAAATAAAATCGCGATATACTTCATCACAAATCAGGAAAAGATTGTATTTTATTGCCAGAATTTCCAGCTGTTCAAGTTCATTTTTGGAATAAAAATAACCTGTAGGATTATTGGGATTACAAATTAAAATGGCTTTTGTCTTAGCCGTAATTTTAGCCTCAAATGATGCAACAGAAGGTAAAGCGAAATGATTTTCAAAATCGGTAGGAATGGGAACAACTTTAATATTTCCACTTTTGGCAAAGCCGATATAATTTGCATACAATGGCTCCGGAATGATGATTTCATCATCCATATCCAGTATGGAAAATAAAGTAAACAAGAGTGCTTCAGAACCTCCGGTGGTAATCATTACCTCTTCACCGGTGATATCCGTACCATAGCGTTTTTTGAAAAATGCGGCATATTTATTTCGGGTTTCTTCAAAGCCGTTAGACGGACTATATTCCAAGACAGTTCTGTCTATTTTTTTCAGGGCATCCCAGAATTGATAAGGTGTTTCAATATCCGGCTGGCCGATATTCAAATGGTAAATGTGAATTCCTGATTTTTTAGCTTGATCAGCAAATGGAGCTAATTTACGAATGGGCGATGCCGGCATCATTTTGCCTTTTTCGGATAGGGATGGCATTCGCCAAAATTACAAAAAAATCCCCCGAAAACTCGGGGGATGATTATTTATTTTGAATGACTGAAATTTACATTAACCACCTATTATACTTCCTTCGGCTTCATCAACTCCCTGTTTCATAGGTACGGCATTGCCTTTGATATAAAGTGTTATGGTTTCTCCGTCTTTGGTCGTAACGGTTATGGTTTTTGTGAAATTACCTTCTCTTGCCATATTATATTGTGCTGATACCATTCCTTTTTTGCCCGGCATTACGGGTTCTTTCGTCCAGCCCGGCGTAGTACAGCCACAAGAGGCTTTTACGTTTTCGATAATTAAAGGTTCTTTGCCGACATTGGTAAACTCAAATTCATAAGTTACAGGTTTGCCTTGTGCCTGACTACCGAAATCATGTTCGGTTTTTGTAAATTTTATTTTTTGGGAAGTCTGCGCATTATTTTGAGCGTTAATCACTCCAATACTAAACATAAATGATAGAATCAAAACTAAATATTTCATAGACGAATTTTTTTGTAAAGTTCACAAAAAACATACCATAATGTCAAATTATTTAGCCTTATTAACTCAACATTAACAAGTTGAAAATAATGACTTACTTGATAAGGCATTTATAATTAGCTGGTTATGTAAAACAGGTTAAGCAATTAGTTGGCAAAACTATCCTTGAAATTGGTATCTTTAACATTCAGAAAACTAACAGCATCGCTTAAGCAAACTATGAAAATTGAAAAAAATCCTGTGTTGATGATGCATATTGCCACTTTGCTCTGGGGTTTAACTGCCATCTTGGGCAAGTTAGTTTCTGTAAACGGATTTATGTTAGTTTGGTATAGAACCTTATTTGTTTGTCTTTTATTGCTTTTTTACTCCAAACTGCTACCCGAATTAAAACGACTCAGTCGCCGGGATTATCTTATCATGTTTGGTATTGGCAGTGTGCTGGCGCTGCACTGGATTGCCTGGTACACATCTGTCAAAATTGCGAATGCATCAGTTGCGCTAAGCTGCATTGCAATAGTTTCATTTTTTATAGCATTTATTGAACCATTATTTCTAAAAAATCCTTTTCAGCTAAAAAATATTTTGCTGGGCTTATTAGTTATTCCGGGTATTTTATTAATCAATAATGGGCTACATGTCAGTTTGCAGAAAGGATTTTTTGTTGGCATACTGGCTGCATTTCTGGCTGCCATTTATGGCGTTCTCAATAAAAAATATACACAACATATTAACAGCAATATCATCACTTTTATAGAATTACTGGGCGGTTTTATTTTTATGACAGTAACATTACCCATTTATCTCAAACTAAACTGGGGGAAATTTGAATACTTAACAGCATTTGACTTTTTATTGATGCTGATTATGACCGTTTTTTGCACCTTGCTGTCCTACTATCTTTATTTTACGGCACTCAAAGCCACAGACGCTTTTAAAACCTCACTGATAAATAATTTAGAGCCTGTTTACGGCATACTTTTATCTATTCTTATTTTGCATGAAAATAAACATCTGAATGCTCAGTTTTATATTGGAACTGCTATACTGGTGGCTGTTGTTTTTGCAGACGGACTTATGAAAGAAAAAAGGACTAAACTTCGGTAGGCGATTTAATGATATCAAGAAGCAAATTTATCTCGTCTTTACTAATACCCAAGTGTGGAAGTATACGCAAGGTATTGGACTGGTTGGCATTGCCTGTTAAAATATGATGTTTTACCACTAAAGTATTTCGAAGTTCTTTTACCGGAAATTCAAATTCAATACCCAGCATCAAACCACGACCTCTAATATGCTTGATATTTGGAATCTGTTTTAGGTTTTCCTTTATATGTTCACCAATTGCATGAGCATTTTCCATTAATTTCCCATTTACCAATATATCCAATACGGCAATTGCAGCTGAGCAGGCGAGGGGAGCACCTCCAAAAGTAGTACCCAACATACCATATTCGGCTTTAATTTTTGGCGATACCAATATCCCCCCAATTGGAAAACCATTGCCCATACCTTTTGCCATACTGATAATATCCGGTTTTACATTTGCCCATTGATGGGCGAAAAATTTTCCCGTTCTGCCATAGCCAGATTGTATTTCATCTGCAATAAAAATGGCTTGGTGTGTATCGCATAAGCTGCGTATCTTTTGTAAAAATGATGCAGTGGCTTCATAAATACCATTTACTCCCTGAATGGGTTCTATAATGACCGCACTAATTTCATTTGCTGCAAATGCATTTTCCAGTGCTGTTTCATCATTTAATTCCAGAAATAACACATGTGCGTCGTTGTTTATAGGTGCCTTAATTTTGGGAGCATCTGTAACGGCAACCGCTCCATGTGTTCTGCCGTGAAAGGCATCTTTAAATGCAATTACCTTTTTTCTCTGATTAAAGAAGGAAGCCAGTTTAAGTGCATTTTCGTTGGCTTCGGCACCGCTGTTACACAAAAATAACTGATAGTCCGGATAAGAGGAAACAGCACAAAGTTTATCTGCTAAAACTGTCTGTAAAGGCAAATGTACCGAATTGGAATAATAAATCAATTCCTGGATTTGTTTTTGCATGGCTTCAACAAATTCCGGATGGTTGTGACCCACAGAAATAACCGCATGACCGCCGTATAAATCGAGATAGGCAGTACCGTTTTTATCATATACATAACTGCCCTTTCCCTTCACTAATTCAATTGCTAATAATGGATAAACATCAAACAAAGGCATAATCTTATTTTATATAATTAGCTAATAATTCTGCTACTTCTTCCGGTGTTTTATCTCCCGCGAAAATTTTTGCCTGTTTATAAAAGTGTTCTCTTTCCTGAAGTTTGATATCATAAAACAAGCTCAACTCTTCTGTTGTCAGATGCTGAATGAGCGGTCGTTTGTGCTTGCCTTTTTCCAAACGCATGATAATATCTTCTTTACTGCGATTGAGATATATGGTTAGTCCCATTTCATTCATGGCTTTCATATTGTCGAAAAAACAAGGTGTGCCACCTCCGGTACTTATAATCAGATTGTCTGCCATATCCAGTTCTTGAATAAATGCATGTTCTTGCCTTCGGAAATAGTCTTCACCATTTTGTTCAAAAATTTCGCGTATGGATTTATTTTCTTTAGCCTCTATAGCCAAATCCATATCAACATAAGCATAGTTTAGCAGTGGAGATAAATTTCTCGCCATGTAAGATTTGCCACTGCCCATAAAACCAATTAAGAAAATCAGCATAACCGAAATTAAAAAAAAATAGCAGGAAGATGATTTTATTTGACATAAATAACCCAAAGATAAAATGCAAATAATATGTAAATTATAGTATAATAATGAATTATATTTAAATATGGTATTGAATCTTTGCGTAAGGTTTGTTTTTTGAGAAGAGTATTATCCGTGCTTAATTATTTTTAAATCTGTATTTATTCTCTTTAAACAGTATCTGGCTCAACTGTGCAGTCAGATACATAACTGAAAATCTTACTATATAGTTGTATATTGCTGATTATGTGAATCGTCACGATTGATATTTTGATATGCGCACATGTAAATGATGCCCGGATAATTTTCGATAAGACTATAATTATGCGTGGCAATGATGACAGGTGTTTTGGTTGTTTTATGAATGTTGTACAGCAAATTCATAATTTCTTCTGTGGTTTCAAAGTCCAGATTGCCGGTCGGTTCGTCTGCAATAATTATTTCAGGAGAATTCAATAAGGCTCTGGCAATGCCGATGCGTTGTTGTTCACCACCTGACAGCTGTCCTGGAAAATTGTTAAGCTTACTTTCCAAACCCACCATAGCCGTGGCTTCTTGAATTTTGCTTTTTATCTTCTGTTTGTCAGTCCATCCCGTAGCATGCAGCACATATTCTAAGTTTTCGTATATCGTTCGGTCTTTAAGCAGTTTATAATCCTGAAAGACTATACCCAATCGTCTGCGCAAAAGCGGAACGGCATCACGTTTTAATGTTTTCAGATTATAGCCGCAAACTGTTCCTTCACCATCATTAAATTCCAAGTCGCCGTATAATATTTTTAATAAGCTGGTTTTTCCGGTGCCTGTTTTTCCTATAATATATATAAAATCTCCTGATGAAACTTCAAAGTCAACATTATCCAGCACAAGTACTTGACCATATTTTACTTTTCCGCCTTTAATTTGAATTAAACGAGTTCGGGCAATACTTACTTCCGGATTGTTGATTTCTACTGCTTCTGACATTATTAGATATTTATGGAATAAAGTTAAAAAGCAATATACGTCTTGATTTGCGTATTTTTGCCCACATGTTGAAAAATGATTTAATCTTAAAAGCAGCAAGAGGCGAAAATGTTGATCGCATACCTGTTTGGATGATGCGGCAAGCAGGCAGAATATTGCCTGAATATAGAGCAGTAAGGTCATCTGTAAGCGGATTTAAAGAATTGGTTAAAAATCCGGAGTTGATTTGCGAAGTAACTATTCAGCCTGTTGATATTCTTGGCGTGGATGCAGCAATCATATTTTCTGATATACTGGTAATTCCAGAGGCTATGGGATTAAATTATGAAATGATTGAAAGCAAAGGGCCTCTTTTTCCAAAAACTATTCAAACTGAAAATGATATAGATGCACTGACTACGGATGTTCTGGAAAATCTGGATTATGTATTTCAATCTATTTCGCTAACCAAAAAAGAACTCAATAACCGTGTACCGTTAATTGGCTTTGCAGGAGCGCCTTGGACAATTTTTTCTTACATGATAGAAGGAAAAGGCAGTAAAACATTTTCTCAGGCTAAAAAAATGCTCTATACAGAACCCGCTTTAGCTCATCAATTGTTGCAAAAAATTACAGATGCAACAATAGTTTATTTAAATGAGCAAATCAAGTGTGGGGCAGATATTGTGCAGGTATTTGACAGCTGGGCAGGCATTTTATCAAAATCGCAGTATATGGAATTTGCCTTGCCATATATGCAGCAAATTGCTGAACAGGTAAACAGTGTTCCACTCATTTTGTTTGCCAAGGATGCACACTATATTCTAAAAGAATTTGCACAAACATCATGCGCCGTAATAGGTCTGGACTGGACAATTAATCCCGAGGCAGCTCGTCAGCAGACTACAGGAAAAACCTTACAAGGCAACTTGGATCCATGTGTATTGTATGCAGATAAACAGGTTATTAAAAATGAAACAGAAAAAATGCTTAGGGCATTCGGCAAAAGCAGTTATATCTGCAATTTAGGACATGGTGTATATCCGGATGTGGACTTTGAAAAAGCTAAATATTTTATTGATGTAGTGAAAGAGTTTAAGGAGTAGTTTTCAAAACTAATTCTCAAGAGATAACGATATTCATTGTCTATTTTGTGCAAAATCTGCAATATATGTACAGAGTTGCCATATATTTTGTGTACATGCATATAGCATAATATCAAATAGCCAAAAGTTGGAATCGATTATTCTCCAGTAAAATGGAATGTCTCTGATTGGGTTTCAAATAAATGCCAGTGGAATTACATTAATACCTATTAACATGCCAAAATTCAACTATCCATATATTTCAATCGGGATTTTTTATAGACATACAGAAGAATAAGGAAAGCAAAAAGATAGTCATAATCAAGTCTGTCGGCACCATGAATGTGTTTCATGGTGCAAATATAACACAAAATAAATTATACTATAAACATTAAACTAGGTTTTTTCACTTCTTGTCCCGTTTTAAACGGGAGTCTGACGGTTGATGGTATGGTGTCGTGCTGGAGTACGAAGCGATTCCCATCAGTTTACACCGACTTTTTTTACGAGCCACAAACGCCCGAAAACCTCTAAAACCCGCATGCACTATACTATGTGTTATGGGCAGCAATTAATTAATCCAACAAGGTGTGTCATTTACTTCTTTATCCCCAGTAATCAAATCAATTGTTCCATTTACACATGAATTTTCCTCATTTTCATATTGAGCTGATGCCTCCAAAATCAAATCACCATTATCACTATTTATCGTTATCATGTTTAAGCATAGTTGATTTACACCTGAAAATTCTATTAATTCTTGCAATGCTTCGTCCATTGCAGTGTATTTTAATTCGTCAATATTTGACATTTTTATAATATTTGAGGAAAAAGCTCTATTATCAACTGCTATCTTAACTTTTTCTTTTGTCAAATATGTGTTTCTTGGTAAATCCAATGCAGGATAATCTGTGTTGTCTGAGTTAATCTTAATTATAAATTGGTCACAGTTATAGGCAATAGCCCAATCAACCTTTAATTTGTAACATATCCTAAATGAAACTCCATCTGCCCATGAATTTATTTCTGAATTACAATATTCTATGTGTGTATCAATAAAATCTTGGCTTAAATTATTTTTATCTTTAATTAATTCTTTCCAAATATTAAAGTACTCTAAACACAAATCACTTGAACACATTGTGTCTACTTTATAATTATCAAGGTACTCATAATCTTCTGGTTGATTACAAGTCGTTTTTCGAATTTGTTTTTCTTTATCACAGGATGAGAAAATAAAAATCGAAGCTATAAGAATCAATATTGGGTATCTCATAATCTTTTTTTCATTTAGATGTTACTTGTCTGGTTTGGGTTACGTTTTATTGCCCATAACGGCAGTCTGTGAAAAAACTTCCATTTTCCGCAAATTCCGTATTTTAAAGGTAGGTATTTGATTCATAAATTGCAATAG
>CAZPBT010000061.1:0-13964 GCA_964584555.1 uncultured Chitinophagales bacterium | reverse complement strand
GTAAGATACTTCTGTGAGAGGCAAAAACAGTAAACTCTTCTCTGAACCAGAAGGTATTTTCTATATCATTGTATTTATAATAAGCACGAAAAAGTCCTTCTATAACAAACACAATTTTACCATAAAATTGCCCGGTTTTAATAATCTCAGATCTTTTGGGAATTTGCTGAAATTCAAAATATTGCATTAATTCTAATATTTTAGCATAACTCAAATCAGGGAAGTTCTTCTTGATTCCTTCACTGATTTTTTTTATATGGTCAGCATTTGACAATTCCATTTTCAATAAAAGTCAAATTCTAAGTTACAATAATTATTCGAATTTTTTACAAACTTAGATTTTACAATTTAATTTAATGCAAATAATAAAGATATCTTGGTTGTTAGTCTATTAAAATTACATGATTGAAATTCTTATAATCGACGTAATTAATGTTTTCTTTGTTGAAAAACAGGGTGTCATATTTTGCATTCCATACAATTTCTTCCTTTCGGTAGGATGTGTTTGCAAATGTGTCTTGACTATACGATTGGTCGTATACTTTTAGTTGTATCATAAATTCTGGTTCCATATTGCCAAACTCCAACTGAGTAATTCCCCAAAATGGACTACTTTCCGTAATGGGATGAACGATAGTCCAACTGGTTGCAAAAAAAATAATTTCTTTTCGTTCTAATTCCAGTTCAAAATATTGTCTGGTATTGTGTCCATTTTCCTCAACTAAAAAAGAAGCAATAAGCCGTGCTTCTGCATTTTGCAACTGATGATTGAGCTTATTGGCAACACGAAACATAAATGCCATGCCTTCTTTATAAGGAGATACTATTCCTTTATCTGCAAACATTATTTTTGGAACAGGTTTGGAAAAGCGGCCATACAGCAAACCGGTTACGATGGCTATATATAATACGCCCCAGAATGCATCTAATGCCGCAAGAAAACTAGCCCAATTGGTCGCAGGATTTACTCGACCATAGCCGACAGTAGCAAAGGTTTGTGATGAAAAAAAGAAAAGTTCAAAATATTTTCCAAGCGAAGTTGTGGCTTCAATCCCATGAAATTGTCCTGTGCCTAAGATGAAATAGTAAATTAAGGAGAATAATGTATTGTAAAAAAAGAACCCAAAAAATACAGAAGCAAAAAAATGGGAAGAACTGGTGTTAATCATCGAGTGAAAGAAACTGAATCTGTCAAAAAATGATAAGCCTACTCGCTTTATATTAAAAGTACCGTCTTTATTTAGGATTCTTTCATCTTTTCCAATAGTATGAGTGCCGAAACCAAATTCCTTACTTCTGTTTTTGAATTTGTTGAAAACTGAATTCATAATAATATGTCGCTATCCTATGATGCAGTTTCGTTTTGTCCTGCAGTATTTTTTCGGGAAAGGTAGAAGATAAAGAATCCAACTAAGATAAAAGGAATACTCAGCAACTGACCATGCGTAAATGTAAAGCTGCCGAAGTGAAAAGGATTGCGATCGTATTTTACACTTTCGATAAAGAATCTTCCAATAAACATGATGAACAGAAAAACAGACATTAATGTGCCTTCACGAGGCTTATAGTTTGCTCTTTTATACATAATCAATAAGACGATAAAGATAAAATCGTATAAAAATGCTTCAAATAGCTGAGCCGGATAACGAGGTGTAGGTATGCCGTTGTCTTCCGTACATCGCATGAAAATAACGCCCCAGTTGGGATTATTCGTCGGTATGCCCACGATTTCGTGGTTGAAGAAGTTGCCATATCTTACAAAGGAGGCACCAAGTGCTGTTGGAATAGAAACCCTGTCGATAATCCAAAGATAAGATTGGTCAGGATGTCTGCGTTTATACAAGTATAAAGCTATAGGAATGGCAATAGCAGCTCCGTGGCTGGCTAAACCACCTTTCCATACTTGTAATATTTCTAATAAATGATCTTTGTAATAATCCCAGTCGTAAAAAAAACAATGTCCTAGGCGTGCACCAATCAATACCGCAAAAAACATGTACATCAGTAATTCTTCTGCACCTTCGGGATTTTTATTTTCTTTTTTAAATTCCCATTGCAATATATAATAGCCTAATAAAAATGCCAATCCATATAATAAACTATACCAACGAATGCCATAAGAATCTGTAATTTGTATTATTACCGGGTTGGCATTCCAGTGAATAACAAACGAAAGAAAATTAGTCATACTCTATTTTGAATTGCAAAAATAAGGATTTTAATAGTTTAACTTGTTAAAATGTCTAAATGATGCTACTATTTTATAACATTCATTTTACAAGCTTCCGATTATATTTGTACATATCAGAATGATTGAACTTGAAAAATCAACCCAATTCTTTTTATGTGAATATTGCCGATGCAGACGATTTGGTCTATGTGCAAGAGTTATGTAATCTATATGAAGAATCTGCACAAAAACGCGGAACAGGGATAGCCAAACGCGATCCGAAATACCTTGAATTAAAAATTCTGGAATCAAAAGCAATTATTGCTAAGACAAACAAAGGAGAGCTTGCCGGATTTTGTTATATAGAAACATGGGAAGGCAAAAACTATGTAGCCAACTCCGGGTTGATTGTGAAGGAAATATTCCGGCATCACGGACTGGCTAAGCGTATCAAGAAATTTGTTTTTGAATTCACGCAAAAAAAATATCCAAATGCAAAAATCTTCGGTATCACTACGAGTTTAGCCGTTATGAAACTCAATTCTGATTTAGGCTACCGTCCGGTTACTTTTTCTGAGCTGACGCAGGATGATGCTTTTTGGAATGGATGTCAAAGCTGTATAAATTTTGATATTTTAAGCCGTACACATCGAAAAAATTGTTTGTGCACAGGCATGCTTTTCGACCCGAAAGAAGATAAGAAGAAAGTGTTTGCCAAGGCGCAGAAAGTAGAAAGAAAAATTCCGGCAAAACTTAAAACACCCAAAGCGCAACGCATTAAAGCCGTGAAAAAATGAGGTATTTTCAATTAGCTGATTAGAAAATGCTATGATTTAATTACCAGCCACTTAGTGCGACACAATTTTGGATTATATGTCATTGGTTGATTAGTTAATTAACGAGACACGTAGTGGCGATACCTTTCTATCGCTGTGATAATAGTGACTTCTTCTATTCGTTAAAATTTGAGCAGGTTTAATGCGCCCAGTATTCCGTAAATTTAATTTATCCTTAATGCCTCTTTATCTTATTCTAAGAGCAAATCTATAAGCCTTTATGTATTTTTGTTTAAAGCTGAATATCCGTTCAGCTTTTTATTTAATATATTCTTTTATGAAGATTTTAAAATTCGGTGGCACATCCGTAGGCTCAGTTCAAACTATTCGTATGATAATTGACATCATCCGGAAAGAAAAAGAAAACCATGAGGATCTGGTTTTGGTTTGTTCTGCATTTAGTAAAGTAACCGACCAGCTGATTAATGCCGGAAAATTAGCCGAGAAAAAAGACAATACTACCTATCTCGAAATATTTGAAAGTTTTAAAGAAAGACATCGCCTTGCTCTTGAAGAACTAGTGAGCAATAATGAGATAAAATCGGTGATGCTGGAAGAGTTTTTCGACAGTATGGAAAACGTAAAAGACATACTGAAAGGCATACACCTTTTAGGAGAACTCTCCGAAAAAACATTAGCTCAGCTGGTTTCTTACGGAGAACGTTTTTCTTGCTTTATCGTGGCAGGTGCTTTACGCAACGCCGGACTGGAAGGTATTTATGTAAATGCTACCAAGCTGGTTCGAACCGATTCAAACTATCTGTCTGCAAAAGTAAATTTTGACAAAACCAATAAAAATATACTCGACTTCTTTGAAGCTATACATGGCACAGCAGTTATAACCGGATTCATAGGTGCTAATGAACATGGTACGGTGACTACGCTTGGCAGAGGAGGTTCAGATTATACCGCCGCTATTTTTGGCGCTGCACTTAAAGCAGATGTTATTGAAATCTGGACAGATGTGGATGGGGTACTTACAGCAGACCCTCGCCGTGTTGATCAGGCATTTACCGTGCCAATGTTATCCTATAAAGAAGCTATGGAGTTGTCGCATTTTGGTGCTAAAGTAATTTACCCGCCAACCATACAACCTGCTTATATCAGGAATATCCCGATTATTATAAAAAATACGTTTAATCCGGAACACCCCGGTACCTTTATTTCAAAAGAATCCGGCAAATCCAATAATGCCATTAAGGGCATTTCATCTATTTCTGATATTGCAGTCTTGCGTATGGAGGGTACTGGCATGGTCGGTGTAGTAGGCATCGCTTCGCGTTTGTTCAGTGCATTGTCAAGAGCACAAATCAATATCATTTTTCTTACACAAGGTTCGTCTGAGCATTCTATTTGTTTCGGTATTTTGCCCAACGAAATCAAGAAAGCACATAAAGCAGTAGAAGAAGAATTCCGCTATGAAATACAAAGCAAACATATTGCACCTTTGGTAGTTGAAATTAACAATTCTATTATTGCAGTTATCGGCGAAAATATGTCGAACGTGCCGGGTGTTTCCGCTAAAATGTTCAAAGCATTAGGAAATAATGGTATCAATGTAAAAGCCATAGCACAAGGTTCTTCAGAGTTAAATATTACAGCTGTCATTGATAAACACAATGAAGCAAAAGCTTTGAATGCATTGCACGAAATCTTTTTCTCAACCGACAAACATTCCATCAATGTATTTTTGGTAGGACCAACAGGCTTAATCGGCAAAACGCTGCTAAACCAAATCAGAAAACAATTTGATTTTCTAAAAAATGAAAAAAATATTCTAATCAATGTTACCGGAATAATCAACTCTAAAAAAATGTTGATTGACAGCAATGGTATTGATTTGGGCGAGTGGGAAAATGAATTAAATGAAAATGGAGATGAATCCAATTTGGCACATTTTACTGAAAAATTAATTGATCTCAATTTTGCCAATTCGGTATTGATTGATTGCTCAGCAAGTAAGCAAGTTGTGGAGTATTATGAAAAACTGTTGAAGAAAAGTATAAATATCGTTACACCAAATAAAATAGCCAATACGTTAAGCCAGGAAAAATATAACCGACTCCGGGAGCTGGCTAAACGAGCCAATGTCCATTTTATGTATGAAACCAATGTAGGAGCCGGACTTCCAGTAATTGGGGTGTTGGCATCATTGATGAATTCGGGTGATGAAATTTTAAAAATTGAAGCGGTACTTTCGGGTACTTTGTCTTTTATATTTAATACCTACAAAGACGATTTGAAATTCAGTGATGTGGTACTAACTGCAAAAGAAAAAGGTTTTACAGAGCCCGACCCGCGTGATGATTTATCCGGATTAGATGTTGCCCGGAAAGCACTTATACTCTCCCGCGACAGTGGCTTGCAAATGGAACTGGATGATATTAAAGTAAAAAATTTAGTACCTGAAAATTTGCGCAACGTAAGTGTGGCTGAATTCATGAATCGTTTGCCTGAGCTGAATGACGAATATGAAAAGTTGAAAAAAGATGCACAAGCCAATCAAGCTGCATTGCGCTACATGGCAGTTATCGAAAATGGCAAAGTAGAAATTGCATTGAAAGAAGTGGATATCAACCATCCTTTTTACAACCTGAGTGGCAGCGATAATATGATTGTATTTACTACAGAGCGATATAAAAACAATCCTTTGGTTATTAAAGGGCCGGGTGCCGGTGCTGAAGTAACAGCTGCCGGTGTCTTTGCCGAGGTGATTACCATTGGAAATTATTTGGCAAATTAGTCGTAAGTGATAAGTCGTGGGTTATTAGTTCTCTTATAATTTGGTTACGTATGATTATTAAAAAATTTGAGGAAATTATTGCATGGAAAAAGGCTCAGGATTTTGCTGTAGAAATATATGCTAATTTTGAGAAATTGCATGATACTTCATTTAAAACTCAACTATGCAGTGCTGTTATTTCAATATCAAAAAATATTACAGAGGGTTTTGACAGAAGTTCTGATACGGAATTTGTACGATTCTTTTATATTGCTTTGGGTTCTGCAAGTGAAGTAAAATCTAGGCTCTGTCTTACTGATAACTTGGCTAGATGTAAGAAGTTAAACGAGATGAATTAATTAACTTTAATGATGAAATTTCTAAAATTAATTTGACCAAAAAAATCAAGATTAAAAATCCACTAAACTCAATATAAGACTCATGACTAATCAACTTAATAAAGCTCCCAAACGAATTCGTGTATTTGCGCCTGCTACGGTAGCCAATGTTGCTTGCGGATTTGATGTATTGGGCTTTGCCATAGACAAACCGGGTGATGAGTTAATCATGGAAATTACTCCGGAAAAGGGAGTGCAGATAGTGGACATTGAAGGTGATGGTGGCGTATTGCCTCGTGATGCAAAAAAGAATTCAGCAACTGTTGCCATACAAGATTATCTGGACTTTATTGATGCAGATTTTGGCTGTAAAATATGGCTGAAAAAGATGATGCCCAGTGGCAGCGGTTTAGGCAGTAGTGCTGCCAGTGCTGTAGCCGGAGTATTTGCCATTAATATGTTGTGTGATGAACAGCTCACTAAAGAAGAGATGTTGCCGTTTTTACTCCATGCCGAAAAAGCTGCCTGCGATGCCGCCATTGCAGATAATGTGGCTGCCAGCTTGTTTGGAGGGTTTATTTTGGTGCGTAGCTACGAGCCTTTGGATATTTTGCAAATTCCAGTTCCTGAAGATTTATGGTGTGCAGTAATCAACCCGCATGTGATAGTTTTGACAAAAGAAGCCCGGGAAATTTTACCCAAAGAAATACCTTTAGCACACTCATTACGGCAAAGTGCTAATGTAGGTGGCTTAATGGTCGGCTTGTTACGGGGAGATTATGATTTAATCGGTCGCAGTTTGATTGATTATATCGCAGAGCCGTATAGAAGCAAGCTCATACCCGGTTTTTATGATATGAAAAATGCTGCCATAGGAGCCGGAGCATTAGGTTCAAGTATCAGTGGAAGCGGGCCTAGCGTATTCGCCTTATGTCACGGCAAAGAAGTGGCACAAAAAGCGGGTGATGCTATGAAAAATGTAATGGACAAACTCAATCTTGGTGCTGATGTTTATATAAGTAAGGTGAATAACCACGGGCCGAAAGTATTACCTTTGAGTAATGATTAATGTTGAATGCTTAATGTTGAATGATGAATGTTTAATGTTGAATGTTTAATGTTGAATGCTTAATGTTGAATTTTAAACTATGAATTATGACCAATAACCAATGACCAATCCCCAATCACTACTCATTATTCACTTATGCCTCGTGCCCTATGCCTTATGCCCAAAATACTAATGACCAATAACTAATAACTAATAACTAATAACCAATCACCAATCACCAATGACCAATAACTAACCATCAAATGCTTGGACTAAAATTGGCAACCGACCCACGCTGGGTAAATTTGGCAGAAAAATCAATTGCGGATATCCTGACAGATCATGCCTATTGTGAACAGAAAGCAACTTCAGCATGTATTTCGTTAATTCAGCTTTTTCCTGATAAAACGTATATGGTTGATAAGCTAGTGCCTGTAGTGCAGGAAGAGTGGATGCATTTTAAGTTGGTATTAGATGAACTGAAAAAACGCAATCTACAATTAGGGCAACAGCGTAAAGATGAGTATGTAAATGCATTGCTAAAATTCATCACCAATTCAAGAGAAAAAATATTGCTGGATAAATTACTGATGAGTGGCTTGATAGAAGCCAGAAGCTGTGAGCGTTTTCGCTTGTTATCCTTAGAGATTTCTGATGAAAGTTTAAAGCAGTTTTATCATAATTTAATGCGTGCCGAAGCAGCACATTATCGCATGTTTTTGGATATAGCAGAACAATATTACCCCAAAGAAACCGTGAAAGCACGATGGGAAGAATGGTTGAATTATGAAACCGAAATACTCCATGAAATGGAACTCCGCGGTGACAGGATACATTAATCAAGGTATATTACTGTCTGTTGAATGTAATAAAGAAAAACTTGAGTATAGGTAAGCAATTTACAGCATTTCAATTTTTATTGAATCGTGTAAAAAATGGTACTAATTAATCAAAACAGCTACCCAATATTCAGCTGATAATCTTTTTTACTTAGTTATAATTACGCTCCAGTACTAACTTATGTACCAATGCTGCCAAAATTCCGCCTAGTATTGGTGCAACCCAAAATAACCAAACTTGGGATAATGCATTGCCACCTGCAAATAATGCCGGTCCTAAGCTGCGTGCAGGATTTACAGAAACTCCGGTTACTTTTATGCCTACAATGTGAATTAATACTAAACATAAGCCAATAGTTAATCCGGCAAAACCCCCGTTTATATTTTTAGTACTTGTTGCTCCAAAGATGGTAAGTAGGAAAATGAATGTAAATACTGCCTCAGCTATAAATGCTGCAGTGATGCTATATTGACCTAAATAACCTTCGCCCCATCCATTTGCACCTAATGCCCATTCTTTCATTTCATATCCACCCATTGCATTGCTGACAATAAGATAAAGGATGCCCGTACCAAGTATTGCTCCAATACATTGAGAAATTACATAACCTATAGTGTCGGCAACACTTAATTTTCCGGCAACCAGCATAGAAATAGAAATTGCAGGATTAATATGACATCCTGAAACATGACCAATGGCGTATGCCATAGCCACAACTGATAAGCCAAAAGCAAAAGAAATGCCCAGTAAGCCTACACCGGTTGTGCCGTCTGCTCCTGCAATAACTGCGCTTCCACAGCCCATAAGAACCAATACCATGGTGCCGAGCATTTCGGCGAGGTATTTAGAATAAGATTTGATTTCCATAAGCGATATTTTTACCTAAATGTATTAATATTAATTTAACTTTGCAAAATAAAAAAAGGCTGAATCGTAAGATTCAGCCTGATAATCAAATATTTAAATTTTTATTGAACTGTAAGGTCTTGTTGGCTAAAGGATTATTTTCACTTTTTTAGTTCTGCAAAAATTATCCACATTGACCAAATTACAGTGATAATGTACTTAAAACATCATTCATGGCTCGAACAGCGTCGGCACTTTTGTTGAATGTAGCTTGTTCTTCTTCAGTCAATTTGTAATCAATAACTTCTTCCCAGCCGTTTTTACCGATTTTAACAGGAACGCCTAAGCAGATATCTTTTTGACCATATTCGCCATCTAAATAAACACATGATGTAATCACTCGTTTTTCGTCTCTTAAGATAGCTTCAACAACACTCATGCCGGCTGCACCGGGAGCGTACCAAGCGGAAGTACCTAATAATTTGGTAAGTGTAGCACCGCCTACCATAGTATCGGCAGCCACTTTATCCAAAGTTTCTTTATCTAATAATTGTGTTACCGGAACGCTGTTTAAATTGGCTAAACGTGTCAACGGAATCATTGTCGTATCACCATGTCCTCCTATAACAACTGCATTTAAATCATTCAAAGAACAGTTTAGTGCTTGTGATAAATAGTATTTAAAACGAGAGCTGTCTAATGCACCTCCCATACCTATTACTCTGTTTTTTGGTAAGCCGGTAGCTTTCAGTGCCAGATAGGTCATGGTGTCCATAGGATTGGAAATAATCACGAAAATAGTATTAGGAGAATATTTCAAGATGTTTTCACAAACTCCTTTTACAATTCCGGCATTAGTACCTATTAATTCCTCTCTTGTCATTCCTGGTTTACGGGGAATGCCTGATGTAATAACCACTACATCGCTGTTTGCTGTTTTGGAATAATCATTGGTAGAGCCTACTACTTTGGTGTCAAACCCCAAAATGGCAGAGGTCTGCATCATGTCCATCGCTTTTCCTTCAGCTAAGCCTTCTTTAATATCGAGTAATACTAACTCACTGCAGAGTTCTTTGCGAGCAATATTGTCGGCAACGGTTGCACCAACTGCACCTGCGCCTACTACGGTAACTTTCATATCAGATAAAATTTAGTGTTAAAAATCGGCGCAATTTAAGAAAAGTGAACGGCAAAAAATCAAAAAACATAAGATGTTTATGTTATTTTTCAAGACTAAAACTAAGATATAAAAACATTAAACCGCTCGATTGTTTACCTTTGCTGTTATGACAGACTTTAGTATCATACAGAAATATAATGTGCCGATACCGCGCTATACGAGTTATCCTACTGTTCCATACTGGCAGGACAACAAGTCATCAAATGAAGAATGGAAAGCCTGTATGCTCAAAGCGATAAATGATGGCAGAACCAAAAACGGTATCAGTATTTATATTCATCTTCCCTTTTGTGAACAACTTTGTACTTATTGCGGTTGTAATAAGCGCATTACTAAAAATCATAGTGTAGAGGGAGTTTATCTTGAGGCAGTATTAAAAGAATGGGAAATGTATAAAGCTGTTTTAGGTACTGATTTTACTATAAAAGAAATCCATTTAGGCGGAGGAACTCCTACATTTTTCAGCCCCGAGAATTTAAAATTGCTGATACAAAATATTACAAAAGATATCCGAATTGCTCCTGATCATGAATTCAGTTTTGAAGGACATCCGAATAATACGACTTACGCACACTTGAAAACTTTATTTGAAGTAGGTTTTAACAGAGTCAGTTTTGGTGTACAGGATTTAAACGAAAAAGTACAAGTGGCCATTAATCGGGTACAACCCTTTGAAAAGACAAAACAAGTAACTGAATGGGCTCGTGAAATAGGATATACTTCTGTCAATTTTGATTTGATATATGGCTTGCCATTCCAGACATTAGACAGTATCAAAGATACTATCACCAGAGTAATTGAGCTCAAACCGGACAGGCTTGCTTTCTACAGTTATGCGCATGTACCTTGGACTAAAAAATCACAACGGGCGTATGATGAAAATGACTTACCAAAGGGAAAAGATAAATTTGCACTTTATACAGCAGGCAAAGAGTTGTTTTTAGCTGCAGGATATGAAGATGTAGGTATGGATCATTTTGCATTAAAAGATGACGGACTGTTGCAATGTAAACGGGAGGGTAAACTGCATCGCAATTTTATGGGATATACCACTAACAATACGGAGATTTTGATTGGTTTGGGTGTATCTGCCATCAGTGATGTTTATTATGGTTATCGTCAGAATTATAAAACTGTTGAAGAATATTATGAGGCAGTAAACAAAGAGGATTTGCCTATACAGCGAGGTGTAGATTTAACGGATGAAGATGTTCTTTACAGACAACAGATACTAAATATATCCTGCAAAGGCGAAACGACATGGAATGAGTCTGTCGTAATAACAGATAGTGGAATGGAAAAGCTGAATGATTTGCAGGCAGATGGTATTTTGCAATGGCAACCCGGCGAACTTAAGCTCACACTTATGGGCTGGGGGTTTTTGCGCAATGTCTGTGCCGTTTTCGATAAACGTATGAATGACGACTTAAAGAAGCAAGATGCGCCAAAATTTAGTCAGGCCATTTAAACCATAATCATGCAACTATTCATCCTGATATTTGCCGTTGTACTTATTCTAATTGGTATTTATTTGTTTATTACTCAGGCACATCGTTCGGATGTGTGCGAATACACGGCAATTGCATTACAGCTTTTAGGATTAGTAAGTTTAATTACCATCTGGCAGATGCATTATTTTATTCCGGATGCTTCAGCCGGAAAAGACATGCTTTATGCATGGATTTATCAATGGGTGGATGAAAAGCTGAACATCTATTTAAGTGCTTTTATCTGTCTGGTTTATGTGGTGTTGCAATATTATGGACAGCAACTTTATCATCAGTCAAAAATAAAAAAAGACGGGATTGTGGTGAATGCTAGAGTAACAGCTATTGAAAAAAAGGAAAAAAAAGCGGATCATATCAAAATTGAATATAAAGCTCAAGATAAAACTATTGTAAAGACACTCATTAAATCGAAACATGATTTTGTGTTGGAGCAAGAAGTGCCTGTGATATATTCAGCATCTGCACCTACCATTTTTATGCTGAAATCTGATGAAATGATTTAAAGATTTTTACCTCCATTTTAAGGTTTCAACTAAATGCAAAACATCTTCACGGAAGTATTGAATACAAGGTGCTAATGAATCTGCATTAGGAGGGGAGAAAAAATAAAGTGAACCTCTGATGAAATTTTTCGTACTGTCGGTTACATAAAATTGCACACCACTGGCAGCATCACCACCCACGTCATATATTATGCCTGAAACATGTGGGAATTTTCCAGTAAAGGATGTCTCATCAATATAATCTGCTTTTAGGGTATGCTTGAAAGTAAGTTTATAAGAATCGGCAATGAGTTTGTCTAAGGGGTTGCCGGCATTTATTGCCGTATAGCTTAAATAAATTTTTGCTTTGTATTCAGGAAAAATAATATTAAACCAACACGGATGATTGTGTATTTCCTGCATATCCGTAGAGTCTTTCTGAATGGCACCAATGACAGGATATTCAAAAGTAAACGGACATTCGTCACAGCTGTATTCGGTGTATTTTCTTTCTGCCGGAAAATCAATTCTGAAATAACCCTGCTGTTTTGGTGTGTAGTTTGTTTTACACGAAACCAAAATGAACAGCATAACGACAAAGAGCAGAAAATGTTCCTTTTTTCTCATCCTACAAATCTACATTAAAAGAGATAAAATTTTATGTTATACTGATTTTTACGCGGATAATTCTTGTCATGCTGGCTTCTAAAATAAGAAACGTGAACTTGCCATATTTTATTTCGTCACCTTCTTTAGGGATTTCATTATTGAGTTCCAATAGCATACCGGCTAACGAATCTGCAGTACCTCTTACTTCATCAAATGTTTCCGTAGGCAAGTCCATTACTTTGCATACGTCATTCAGTGCCGTTTTGGCTTCAAAAATGTAATTGTTATTATCTAATTTTTTGAAGTCTATCTCAGATGCATCATCAAACTCATCTTTAATATCGCCAATGACTTCTTCAAGTACATCCTCTAGTGTTACTAAGCCGCAGCAACTTCCATATTCATCCACTACAATAGCAATATGAATGTGGCGTTCTTGAAAATCTTCCAGCAAATCATCTATTTTTTTATTTTCAGGAACGAACAGAGGCGGACGCATTAGCTTTTTCCAGTCAAAATCATTTTTTTCATTCAGGTATTTCAATAAATCTTTGATATAAATGATACCTGTAATTTTGTCTAAATCATTTTCATAAACCGGAATACGGGAATAGCCTGATTCTCGGACGATAGTAAGCAAATCGTGAAAACTTGCATCATGATCTATGGCCACCATGTCAATTCGTGAACGCATGATTTGTGACACATTTAGGTTGCCAAATTTTACAATACCTTTTAAAATTTTAGTCCGCTCCTTACTTACTTCTGTGCTTTGTGACTCAGTAATTTCCAGTGCATCATGGATATCTTGTGCCGTTAACGTTTGTTTGGCAACAATTAATCTCTTTTCTATCACATCTGAAAATTTCATCATTAAAGTAACAAATGGAGAAAATATTTTATCTAATATATTAATTGGGTATATTACGGCTCTGCATACCTGATAGTATTTTTGCGTGGCATATAATTTTGGAATTACTTCTGCAAATAATACGATAATAAATGTTTCAAAGCATAGTTTTATAATAAATAACAATGTCGAATGCTGATGGATAAAATCTTCTCTGATCCATTGTTCTAATAAGGCTTCAAATAATAAAACTATAGCAAGGGTAAAGAGAGTAGTCGTTAGTACAAAAGTTGCAATAAATCTGTTGGGATTTAGAATATAATGCAGTATTAGTGCGTCCGTTTTATTACTGCTTTGTTCCAGTCTTTTTACTTCAGCATTGCTGAACATAAATATCGCAACTTCTAATGCACAAAGAATAGCAGTAAATGAAAGTAAGATTAAAATTGCAATACCATATACTGCGTACTGAATTTTAAATGGATTAAATATTTCGCTCCATGAATAAAATTCAATATTTAATAAGAAACTACAT
>CAZPBT010000060.1:6433-13979 GCA_964584555.1 uncultured Chitinophagales bacterium | reverse complement strand
CACTACTCTTATCAGACTACTTTCCCCTTTTTCCTACTTATATACAACTCGCCGGTTTGGGTATGCCCGCTATTTTTGTAGATGTTTTCAAAGGACCGTTTGGAAACAATTCATAAAATTCTTTGATGGTCACTACACCACTACCGCCAACTTTGCGTATAGTTAAGGGTACTTCATTTTTATACTGTTCCTGTAAATAATGAATCACATCCCAATGACGTGGTGTCATTTCAATATTAGCCTCCGTTGCCAGTGCTGTACCCACATTTTCATCCCATTGAGAGAAGTCAGTCATAAAACCCTCATCATTTACTTGAATTGTTTTTCCTGCAATTGCTTTTTCCATTTTATATAAATTTTAG
The DNA here is from genome assembly GCA_964584555.1 of uncultured Chitinophagales bacterium. GTDB lineage: Bacteria > Bacteroidota > Bacteroidia > Chitinophagales > JADIYW01 > JADJSS01. Next base: position 13,617 of record CAZPBT010000060.1, on the reverse strand, counting down.
TTGATTAATAATGTTTACCTTTTTCGCTCATTTGTGTCGGTATAAATGGAATATGTGTACCTTTCAGCAACATGTGCCAGTATATCCAGCGGAAAGCTAATTTTGCCATGTGGTTCATACGGCTTTCTTTTAATAAACGCAACGGTCCAACACCCGGAAAAGGAAACTCTCCTTCTACCGGTTCGTGTGTGTAATTAAAATCAATGAGCAAAGCTTTGCCTCCGCCTGTTTCTACAAAACAGTTGGCATGGCCGTCAAATTCTTCTTTTAAAGGTTCGCCTTTTATAAAACGCAAAATGTTTTCTGTCAGAATTTCTGCTTCAAAATGCGCTACCGAACCGGCTTTTGATGCGGGTACGTCAGTAGCATCGCCAATAACAAAGATATTTGCATGTTTTTTTGATTGCAATGTTGATTTATAAGTAGAAATATAGTTCAGCTCATCACCCAAACCGGAACGTGCTACCATTTCACTGCCCTTATTGGTGGGTACAGTTACCAGCAAGTCAAATGAAATTTCTTTGCCACCGTAATCTACAATTTTTTTATTTTCATTATCCACGTGTTCGATGGCGAAATCCGGTTCAATTTTAATCTCTTTTTCTACGAGTAAATGCTCCAAAGTAGCGGTGGCTTTTGGTTTAGTAAATGCTCCGCTTAGTGGTGTTACATAAGTGATTTCCACTTTGTCGCGCATGTTTTTTTCTTTAAAATAGGCATCTGCCAGAAATGAAAACTCCAATGGAGCTACCGGGCATTTAATCGGCATTTCTGTTATATGCACCACTAATTTTCCACCCTCCCAAGTACGCAATTTATCGCGTAATGCTAACGCTCCTTCAAAGGTATAAAAATCAAAAACCGATTTTTGCCATTCTGCTCCTTTCATCCCTTCTATTTCCTCCGGAGCAATATCATTTCCTGTTGCAATAATCAAAATATCGTAGGACAGATTAGTGCCATCTGCCAATAAAACAACATTATTTTCCGGCACTACCTTATCAATTTTTTTACGAATCAATTCTGCTCTATCCGGAATAAATTCATGTATTGGTTTTATGATATCTTCCGGTTCATAAATATCAAAAGGAAGAAACAGATAACCGGGCTGGTAGTAATGTTTTTCACGTTCATCTACTATGGTTAGTTTCCAGTCATCTTCATATAATTCCTTATTCAAATGATTGACCATCATTGTTCCGGAGGTGCCTGCTCCCAAAATCACTAAATTTTTCATACTACAAATTCTAGTGTAAAGTTCAATCAATAATTACACTTTCTAAATGATTTTACACAAGCAATATGAAGATTTTTGTCATATACAAAACATTATTCATGTCTATTATATATCATTTAAACGGGTTTCTTAAAGTATAGGATTGAGGTTTAATTTTTTCAAGCAAGCTCGGTAATATCAGATTCATCAGTCTGTTTTTCATTTTTAGATAAGCTTGTAACTGGAGGGCTTGAGCACCAACAGTCGATTTGATTTCGGTGGCTGTTCTGCCAAAATGAATCTTATTAAATCCGTTTTCTATGGCAAATTGCAAAAAGTCAAATAGCATACGGTTATACAGCTTATATTGAGCATTTACTTCGTAATCCAAACCAATATAATGCACATGCAGTTGTTTATCATTACACGCAAACAAACACACAAAAGCGACCATTTTACTTTCCAGAAAGTAGCCTTTCAATGTACAATTATTCGGATATTCTTGCTGTACCCTGATGAAAAAATCGGGATTTAATCTGGCGAGATTAAAGCTCGTTTTATCCATCACATTGGCATACAAATGAGCCATGTCATTTTTGTAAAGCAAGGCTTCTTCTTCACTTAGAGCTCTGCACACAATGGGTGATGCCACACTCATTACTTTTTTAGCACGTGTTCTGTATTTTGCAGAAAGTGCATCCAGATAATCCTGAAAAGAATGCCATTCCTCGGGGATATGCATGTACATATCCGGCTCAGTTATAAAGGGATGATATTTTTGACTTTTATAAAATACACATTTCGACTCATCTGAGAGTGTAATGTTTGCCATTAAAAATGCACCGCTTTTATTTTCAGGAAATGATTGATTGATTTGATTTAAAATTTCGGGCATGAGAGGCAATAATACACTTTCGTTTTCTGAAAGAATACCTTTATCCCCCGTAAAAAAAACATCGCCCAAATTGAGCAAATAAACTTGTTTGCCGGAAAGATATTTTTTTATTGTTCTGATTAAAATATTTTCTTTTGATTCGGAGTAAGTAAAAACCTGCCGGTAGGAATATTCCATTTGCTGCGTGTAAACAATTCCAAATAGTTGATTTTGTTTATAAATAAATGCATAACGCATACGAAGCTCCGGGTGCAGTTCTTCAATAATTTGCAAAAAATTATAAGACTGATAGAATTGCATATCTGTCTTAATACTATGCCAATCACTTTTGCTTATTGCAGAAATACGGCTAAAAACAGTCATCGTATAATCCGGAGTAAGGTTGAATTTCATCACGAGGAGCTAAAGATAAATCAATCTTTGAAATTATCTTTTGTATAGCGAGATTTTAGATATTATTACGACATTAGATTTACACAAAAATGTTCAAAAATGTTCGGATTTATAGCAGGTCTAATTACAGCAAATGCTTTTGAATGGCATTTTCACAAGTATATTTTACACGACCAAGGCAAGAAAAAACACAGCATGTGGCGCTACCACTGGCACGACCACCACAAAACAGTATTGCAACAGGAATACCGGGATCCGGCTTATGAAAAACGCATTTTTGATGAGTTAAATCCGCAATCACACGAAGTATTGTCGCTGGCTTCAGCTGCAGCTATCGTGGCACCACTTTTTCCTATAGCTCCCGGATTTGTAAGTGCACTTTGGCTCTCTCAATACAATTATTACAGAGTACATAAAAAATCTCATTTGGATCCGGAATGGGGATATAAATATCTGCCTTGGCATTATGATCATCACATGGCTCCCGATCAGGATAAAAACTGGTGTGTTACTTTTCCGCTTTGGGATTATGTAATGGGAACGCGACTGATTTATAAAGGAACGGAGAGAGAAAAATTAGACAATGAACGACGCAAACGCAAGAGAGAGCAAAAAGCAGCAGCAACTGTTCAAACAAATACGTCTGTAGCGGCACTCAATTAATTTCTTTTTTTAGTTTTAGAATAAGATACTACTTTTGTATCGAATTCATATTTATGAGAAAACTACTCTTATTAAGCCTCTTATCAGGCATCTTATTTATTAGTTGTCAATCGCCTCGCGAGAAAATGATTGCAACGGATAAATTGCTTTTAGATACAATTAAAATTGACACAACAGATATTACCTGTAAAGATGCGAAGAATGAAAATTGTCCAGATTTACATTTTGGGTATCCCGATTTTAAAACAAAGGACGACAGTATTAATCAATATTTAAACAATGAAACTAAACAAATATTGTTATCGCATTTTGATTCGGCTACTACTTCTGTTTCAGCGTATATTCAATCTTTTTTCCAACTCTATCATCAGGATAAACTCTCCATACATCAGTACGATGATTTGCCGGCAGCGTATTATTCTACTATAGACATCACTCCTGCCTACAAAAACAAACAATACTATACATTGGTTTATACGTCAGATATATTTTTAGGCGGTGCACATCCGTTTGGCAGTCAGAATTATTACGTGTATGATTTAAGTAAGTTAAAAAAAGTTGCATTATCAGATATACTGCAAACCGAAGACGAGAATTTATGGAAATTGTCAGAAAAATATTTCAGAAAAGAAATGCAAATCAGCGATTCTGTAAGTTTAGCAGATGCTGGTTATTTTGTTTTAGGAGAAAATATTGAAGACGAAGACAGCCCGGATTACGGCAAATTTAAGCTGTCTCAAAATTTTGCCATTACCGATAAGGGGATATTATTTGTTTACAATCATTATGATATCGCACCTTATGCCGCCGGAAGACAAAGTTTTGAAATTCCATTCAGCGAGCTTAAACCTTATTTGAAGATAAAACTATAATCTCTTGTGCGAATTTTCATCACATAGATGCATCGTTTATTTAGGATTAATAATACTTACAACACAAAATTGAGGTAAGAATAGAAAAATATAGGTATCGCCTTATGCGATACCAAGGGCGATACTATGTTTTTGCTTGACATTCTATACTAATTTGCACAGAACAACTATTTATGATTAAAAATGCTATGCTTCTATGTGGTTTAAACCTTACAACGGGTAAAACTATAAGCTTAATCTTGAAAATCAACGGCATATTTTAGTGCATTTGCTAAATCATCAGCTGTGTCTATACTCATGCTGTGATAGATGGTAATTCCGGCTTTTATAGCATAGCCATTATCTAACCAACGCAATTGCTCCAAGTGAAGTTGTTGCTCTCGATGAGATGGAGGCAACTTGACCAAATCCAAAAGTGTTTGTGGTTTAAACCCATATATGCCAATATGCTTATAGAAAGGCGAAATGAATATTTCGACTGTTTCTCTGAAAAAATCCAAGGCATACTTTTGATCATCTAAAATTGCTTTTACTGCATTTTTATTGCAGTATATTGCCTCATCTGTTTCTTGTTTTACTTGCGTATAAATGTCATTTTTATGTACATCAAATAAAGCACATAATTCGTCAATTTGTTTCGGATTGATAAAAGGTTCATCTCCCTGTATATTGACAATAAAATCATAATCGGCTAAATGACGGGCTGCAACTTCAGCACAGCGTTCCGTTCCATTTCTGCAAAATGCTGAGGTCATGATTACTTTATCCGTAAATTGTAATACATGCTGATGTATGCGTTCATCATCGGTTGCAATAACAACCTCAGTTAAGGCTTCTGCTTTAGTACATTGTTCATATACTCTTTGTATCATACTTTTTCCGGCAATAATTGCCAGTGGTTTACCGGCTAAACGCGACGAGGCATACCGGGCCGGGATAATACCTAAGATGCGCATATTTATGCTTTTTTCACTTTAACAGAATAGCCCTGCACTTTCGTGACCACGACTTCAGTACCTGCACTAATAAAAGCAGCATCCGAAATGGCATCATATAAATTGCCCTCAATTTCTACTTTTCCGCTAGGACGCAAATCACTGATTACTACTCCATGTTTTCCAATCATTTCAACTTGATCTTCTTGCTTGATGGTAAAACCTTTATCAGATTGTTGCACATCTTTCAAGACCATTTTATTGAAAAACGGAAAATTAAAAATACTGCCACCAAAAAGAGCAGCAAGCGTTATGCCTGCAATAAGCGTTACCGTAACTCTAAACAGTGCATATCCTATTGTTTCAGAAAAACCGTGCGGGAAGTCAAAATTATGATTATCAATCAGGCTCAAGGTAAGCCCAACAATAATGCATAAAATACCGCTTATGCCAACTACACCAAAGCCGGGTATCACAAATATTTCGAGTGCCAGTAAAATTAAGCCTAAGAAAAATATCAAGATCTCCCAGTTGGCTGCCAAGCCATCCAGATACAAAGGGGCAAAATACAAGACAGCTCCCAAAATGGCAATGAGAGAAGGCAGACCCAAACCGGGAGCTTTCAACTCAAAATAGATGCCGCCAAAAATCATCAATATCAAAATACTGTTTACAAACGGATTTAATAAAAACCCGACAATGCGATCAATAACAGTAGTCTGATGCTCAATTATAACCGGATGAGGTGTCAATTTTGTATAAATCTCATTTTCATCTTTTTCAATACCCTGACAATAGCCCCATTTGACTGCCTCTTTAGCCGTGAGCGTTAGTATTTTTGTGGAGTCATTTAATCCGGGTACGATAATGCTTTCGTCAACCATAGCTTCAGCTATTAATGGATTCCGCTTTTTTGCTTCTGCCGTTGAACGCATCAATCCGCGCATATACGACTGGTACTTGTCTATTTGTTTTTCGCCTTGGGCATCCACTACAGTGGCAGCTCCGATATTGGCTCCGGCTACCATATAAATACTGTCACAAGCAATTGAAATCAGGGCACCAGCAGAAGCGGCATTGTTATTGATAAAAACAATTGTCGGCATTTTGGCATGCAAAAGCGTAGTACGAATCGAATCTGCGGCACTCATTTCACCGCCGTAGGTATTGAGTGTCATAACTAAAAAATCAGCCTTTTGGGCAGTGGCTTCATTTACCGCTTTTTTCACAATACGATATGCCCCTCGGTCTATTTCCTGATTGAGAGTAAAATGGTATATTTTATCACCGGCATATCCTAAAAAGAAGTTAAAAAACAGGATAAATAATACGAAACTGATTTTTTTATTGTTCATATAAACGAATGTTGAAAATTCTTATAAAACAGAAACGGCAAACTGTTCTATTTTGTTCCCTAAAGTAAGCAATATGTGCAGAAAGTTTTTGATTTTTTTTATGTTGATATGGTCGGTTCCTGCTTTTTCACAGAGTGCCAAAAGCAAATACGTTATGCATCATGTGGTATTTGGTGAGAACTTGAGCAAAATAGCAAAGAAATATAATGTAGAAATCGATGAGATATTAAGGATTAATCCGGCGTTGACAAAAGATAATCTGATGCCTGATCAAATTATCAGGATTCCGGGTAAAGCAAAAACAACGGCATTAAAAAACAAACAAAATACGACTGAAAATAAAACAAGTCTCCCCGTAGTCTCCAAATCTAATAAAATACATATTGTTCAGGAAAAAGAAACACTTTACAGTATATCCAAAAAATATAATGTAACCGTAGAAAATCTAGTAAAATGGAATAAGATAAAACTCGGGCAAAGCATACAACCCGGAATGGAGCTGAAAATAGTTGAAAATGTTCTGGATAGCCAACTGAAACAATTGCCGGATAAAGCTAGTGAAGCTAAAAATACGAGTATTACAGTTGTAAAGAAGGAAATTGAAAAAAAGGAGGAAGACAAAATATCAGCTGCTAAAAAAAATGAAGGTAAGTCGGAAGAAAAGCTTACCGAAATAAAACCGGTGAAAGTAGATACGGAAAAGAAAGACACCCTGCTGACTTTTGTAAATAAACCCGATATTCAGGCAAGTAATAATGAAACACAAAAAGAACTAAAAAGTTTGTTTGCAGGTCAAAATGGAAATCCTACCGAAAAAATACGCGGCACCGGAGCTCCTATGACGACCTCTTTGGG
>CAZPBT010000060.1:2524-6333 GCA_964584555.1 uncultured Chitinophagales bacterium | reverse complement strand
AAAACATGATACTAATCATTTTTTAATTCCTTGTTTTCTGTGCATATTTGTACGTACAAAAAATCGAATCAGTGCGTCAATATAAGGTTGTAACTATTTCTCACAGAACTACTAAGGTAAATAAGTTGAAAGACTATTTACTGACCAATGAGGATACCACTGATTTTCCAATTATTAAATTAGAAGAACTCAAGAATAAATTCGGTATTCATGAATTGCTGTATCTAAATACTTGCAACCGAGTAACTTTCTTTTTCACATATGATCAGCATGTTGATACTGCATTTTTATCCGATTTATTTTTGTTGATTAATCCCAACTTCACGAAAGAACTGATTCATTTACATGTAAATAAAGCATTGGTTTTTGAAGGTGAAGATGCCATCAAACATTTTTTCAGTGTTGCCGCTTCTATGGATTCCTTGGTAATTGGTGAGCGTGAAATTTTAGGACAGATTAAAAATGCATACGCAGGTTGCAAGCAATACAATTTATGCGGAGACAAAATACGCTTAGCTGTAGAACAGGCAATCGTTTTTGCCAAAAGCATACATTCAGAAACTAAAATTGGCGAAAAGCCGGTTTCTGTAGTTTCTCTGGCATTCCGTACTTTACTGGAAAAAAATATTACTAAAGATTCCAATTTGCTGATAATCGGTGCGGGGCAAACCAATAACCTGATGGCGAATTTGCTGGTAAAATTCGGCATGACCAATGTGAGTGTATACAATCGCACATTGAGCAAAGCTGAAGATTTGGCTGCCAGATTTTTGAGCAAAAAAGCCTATACACTGGATAAACTGATTAATCATTCCGAACCTGTTGATGTTATTTTGACTTGTACCGGTGCACATTTTCCGGTTCTAACTCACGAAACGTTGCAAAAAATCAATCCAGAGCAACGACCGCTTATTATTGTAGATTTAGCCGTACCTGCAGATGCGGAAGCAAAAATAATTGAACAAAAAAACATTCAATATATTGATGTGGCTTCTTTAGAAAAGAAAGCTAATGAGAATATGCAAATCCGTAAAAAAGAATTGTACAAAGCGGAAGGCATGCTGGAAGTTTTCATGAATAATTTTAATGAATTATTTAAAGAAAGAAGTTTGGAATTAGCTTTAGCCAACATTCCCGGTGAAGTAAAAAACATTAAAGAAAGAGCCTTGTATCAGGCATTCAAAAAAGATGTAGAATCGTTAGACAGCAACGCTAAAGAAGTATTGGAAAAAGTGATGGCATACGTAGAAGAAAAATACATTGCTTTGCCTTTTAAGGCATCAAAAAAAGTATTGCTCGAAAAATCTTTTCGACCTTAATCTTATTTTCTGCCAAAATCCGCAGGGTTTTCGCCCCATATTTCAGTTTCCCATTTCAGAATTTTTGTAGCATACGTATTTTCATGCAGCCATTTTTCCGCTCGCTCCAACAGCTCAAATAATTCTTTATTTTCCGAACTTCGCATCAGTTGAGAATTCATTTTTTTCTTTTTCACCCAACTAATTGCTGTTACACTGTCAGAATAAACAGGATAATCTAAATTATTTTTCTTGCAAAAAGCCAATGCATGTACCAATCCTAAGAACTCTGCCACGTTATTTGTGCCTTCCTGATACGGTCCCATCCGAAACAATAATCGTTTGGTGGCTGTATCTACTCCCTGGTACTCGATTTCCAACGAGGCTGTATTCCAAGCGCCGTCAACGGCAATGCTGGGTGTAACTGGATGTTCAGCTTTTTCTTCTTTCGGCAATTCAATTTTCAAGTATTCGTGCGGTTTGCCTTTAAATGCTTTTTCTGCAAATGTGCGACTTTCAAAGGCTTTGTACAGTGCACCGGAAAATTGCTCTATTTGAGCCTTGCAATCCTCCCAATTCAAGTAAATTCCGGGCTTATGTCCTTTCCAAACCACGTAAAATTTTTGCTTTTTAGCCATAAACTAATTGAAAAGGGTTTCTATAAAGGCTTCGCGGTTAAACACCTGCAATTGTTCCATTTTTTCGCCCAAACCAATATATTTTATCGGAATTTTAAATTCATCGGCAATACTCAACACGACACCGCCTTTTGCTGTACCGTCTAATTTGGTCAGCGCAAGAGCAGTAACTTGTGTGGCTTGAGAGAAATGTTTGGCTTGTTCCAGTGCATTTTGCCCGGTGCTGGCATCCAATACCAGTAATACTTCATGTGGCGCATCGGGTATCACTTTCGACATTACTTTTTTGATTTTTGAAAGCTCATCCATCAAAGCTGTTTTATTGTGCAAACGCCCTGCCGTATCCAAAATGACGATATCAGAGTTTTTGGCAACCGCACACTTTACCGAATCGAAAGCCACCGCAGCCGGGTCACTACCCATTTCCTGTTTCACGATGGGCACGCCCACTCGCTCACTCCAGATATGCAACTGGTCAACAGCTGCCGCCCTGAAAGTATCTCCTGCTCCTAACAATACTTCTTTCCCTGCTTTTTTAAACTGATAAGCCAATTTGCCGATAGTAGTGGTTTTACCTACTCCATTCACGCCAACAACCATAATGACATAAGGTTTTGCAGACGAATCAGGTACAAAGGAAGTTAAATCTTTGGTATTGTTTTCGGCTAAAATACGTGCAATTTCATCTTTTAAAATAGCATTCAGCTCGTTGGCATTAATATATTTGTCTTTGGCAACACGTGCTTCTAAGCGGTCAATAATTTTTATCGTAGTAGGAAGCCCCACATCCGATGAAATCAATATTTCTTCCAATTCATCTAAAAATTCAATATCAACAGTTGATTTTCCGGCTACCGCTTTTGATATTTTAGAAAAAAAACCTTGTTTCGTTTTTTGCAGACCTTCATTGAGTTGCTGTTCTTCGGCTTTTATTTCTTCTGAAGATTTTGATTTACCGAATATTTTGTCAAATATGCCCATGTTCGTATTGTTGTGGTTAATGGTAATGTGTAAAACAGTCTGTATCTGATGTTAAAATTATAGTTTTTGATTATTGAAATCAATCCAGTCGGACTAAGTTACGAAATTTCAATTACGGAATGGAATTGAATAAAAAAAAGCCTCTCATAAGAGAAGGCTTTATCTTGGAAAGAGCTGTATTTACAGGTCTTTTAAAGTTTGTTGTAATAAATCTTTGTGCACCACTTTTTCTTTAAAAGTATAAGCACCGGATTTCGTTGACTTTACGGCTTTGATGATTTTCACCATATTTTTGGACTCACCCACGTTTTTACCTCTGTCAACTTTCGCGTTTTTGGATACTTTAGCCATGGTTTATTATTTTATTTCTTTGTGAACAGTTACTTTTTTCAATACCGGGTTGAATTTTTTCAATTCAATACGTTCCGGTGTATTTTTTCTGTTTTTGGTTGTAATATAACGAGACATACCCGGTTGCCCTGAGTTTTTGTGCTCTGTACATTCCAAAATCACTTGTATTCTATTGCCTTTTTTCTTTGCCATTGTCTTATGTTTTTAGAATCCTAACTGAATTTCTCCTTTTTTCTCCAATTCTTTTAGGTACGTGTAAATACCTTTTTTATTGATAGTACGGATAGCTGAAGTAGAAACTTTCAACTCTATCCATCTGTCCACTTCCGGAATGAAGAATGTTTTCTTTTGTAAATTGGGGTAAAATCTACGCTTGGATTTAATGTTTGAGTGAGAAACATTATTCCCGCTGATTGGTCCTTTACCCGTTAAATCGCAAAAACGTGCCATATTCTTTAATTTTAAAGAGGTGCAAATATCAGCAATTAAATTGATATTTTTCACACTCTGTGTATAAAAATTTGTGATCTCGAAGGGAGTC
>CAZPBT010000060.1:0-2424 GCA_964584555.1 uncultured Chitinophagales bacterium | reverse complement strand
TAAATTGATATTTTTCACACTCTGTGTATAAAAATTTGTGATCTCGAAGGGAGTCCCCTCTTAAACACCATTTGTTCTTTTTGTGATCTCGAAGGGAGTCGAACCCCTAACCTTCTGATCCGTAGTCAGATGCTCTATCCAATTAAGCTACGAGACCTCTATTTTTTCAAATAGTGTGCAAAGGTAAGCATATTTTTTTATTTCTCACAAGCAATATGCAAATTGATAATTTGGTAATTTATGCCGGAATCATACCATATGCTTAGAATTGGATGATACATTCTCTATCGTCCACTCTACCCTTCGCACTAATGGCTGTACCCGGTGTACACAATCTGTTTTGGTACATAATCGACAGGAAAATTCCAGACAACCATCCGTATGTACAAATAGTTCCACACTTTCTCCAAAGCGCTCCCTGACCAAATCTTCCAGTGCCTTTACTTCATCATGTCCCTGGTGAATATTAAAATACCACGGAATGGTCAAATGGCAATCTAAATGCAGGATACTGCCGTATTTTATAATACGCAAATTATGTAGGTCTATCCAGTTTTCACGTCTGTTTTCATTTAATACACTTATTATTTCTTTCAATAACTCTGTATCTGCTTCATCCATAATGCCTGCAATAGAAGTGCGGATAATTTTGTAGCCGGAATAAAAAAGAAATATCGTTACCAGCAAAGCAACCACACTATCTAACCAATATAGCTTAAAGACAATAATTAGCCCGAGACCAATAACTACGCCAACAGTAGTATAAGTATCCGTTTGCATGTGTTTTCCTGCAGCTATAAGTGGTAAAGAATTGTTTTTTGTGCCGGTTCTTACAGAATATGTGCCAACTACATAATTGACTATTGCTGTAATCATTACTAATATTAGGCCATAATCCAACTTGCTTATAGGTTGCGGGTCTATCAGGTTCTTTATAGCCTCATAGATGATTATACCACCTGAAACTATCATGAGGGTACCTTCAACGGCAGCTGATATAAATTCTACACGACCATGTCCGTATGGATGGTCGAAATCTTTAGGTTTTGCAGAAATGTATAAACTGTATAATCCTACGAAACCTGCTATCACGTTTATCGTGTATTCCATTGCATCGGACAGGATTGCAACAGAATCAGTAGCCACCCAAGCTGCAATTTTCAAAGCATACATCAGCAGGATTACACCTGTCAGTTTTTTTTGTACTTCAAAATTTTCTTTGGCTAAGGACATGTTAAAACAATAATTTTCAAATTTACCCAAAAACTAAAATTATTATACATTATCAAAATTTAATACCTATAAATCCAGTTTATTTGGAATGATTCTAAATAATGCTTGATTATCGAAGAAATCTGCTTTAATTTTGTACCTAAATTTTAGTAATGCCTGAAATGCAAGATGAAATATTAGATCAAGTTGTTAATGCTGATTATAAATACGGCTTTGTAACAGATATTGAAGCCGAATCTGCTCCAAAAGGAATCAACGAAGATATAATCCGTTTTATCTCTGCTAAAAAAGATGAGCCGGAATGGATGCTGACATGGCGGTTAAAGGCATTCCGCGAGTGGCAAAAAATGATAGAGCCTGAATGGGCGAATGTGCATTTTCCAAAAGTAGATTTTCAGGATATTATTTATTACTCTGCTCCAAAACCTAAAAAAGAATTAGCTTCTTTGGATGAAGTAGATCCGGAATTATTAAAAACTTTTGAAAAATTAGGTATTTCTTTAGATGAACAAAAACGTCTGAGTGGCGTAGCTATTGATGTGGTGTTTGATTCGGTTTCGGTAAAAACTACTTTTCAGGAGACATTAAAAGAAAAAGGCATTATATTTTGCTCGATGAGCGAAGCCATCCGAGAGCATGGCGATTTAGTAAAACAATATATCGGGACGGTAGTGCCGCAAAAAGATAATTTTTATGCTGCGCTGAACAGTGCAGTGTTTTCTGACGGTTCTTTTTGTTATATTCCAAAAGGTGTGCGTTGCCCCATGGAATTGAGTACTTATTTTCGTATTAATTCTGCCGGTTCAGGGCAATTTGAACGCACATTGTTAATTGCTGATGAAGGCGCTTATGTTTCTTATTTGGAAGGATGTACCGCTCCGCAGCGCGACGAAAACCAACTGCATGCTGCTGTGGTGGAGTTGATTGCTTTAAAAGATGCAGAAATAAAATACAGTACGGTGCAGAATTGGTATCCGGGCGATAAAAACGGAAAAGGCGGAATATATAATTTTGTAACCAAACGGGGCATTTGCAAAGGTGAAAACAGCAAAATATCGTGGACACAAGTAGAAACGGGCTCAGCGATTACCTGGAAATATCCGAGTTGTATTTTAGCAGGAGATAATAGTATTGGCGAGTTTTATTCGGTGGCGGTTACCAATAATTTTCAGCAAGCCGATACCGGAACTA
>CAZPBT010000059.1:0-14036 GCA_964584555.1 uncultured Chitinophagales bacterium | reverse complement strand
TGATGAATGATGAATGATGAATGATGAATGATTAATGTTAAATTTTGAATTTTGAATTAAAACAATACTAAATACTCTTTACTTACTACTCATATAACCCCTAAATAAAAGAAACATGAAACCGTTAATCAACTTTTTAATTTTACTGTTATGCAGTATTTTTGCATTTTCGCAAGATTTGCATTATTCTCAATTTTATTCCATACCATCGAATGCGAATCCTGCTTTTACCGGATTTTTCAACAATGATTATTTCGTTGCAGGAATCTATAAAACCCAATGGAATACAGTTTCCAAACCTTACCAAACGGTTGGTGCTACGATGGAACTATCGCTGTTAAAAAACAAATTCCCTGAATCTTATTTAGGAACCGGCGTCGAGGTCGTTCATGACTGGGCCGGTTCTACTATTTATACCACCGATATTTTCAATTTCAATCTGTCTTACTTGCATGTGCTGGATAAAGAAAGCCGAAATGTGTTGGGCTTTGGATTTCAGAATGGATTGGTTTACCGAAAATTTGACTTGTCTAAAGCTACATTTGAAAATCAGTTTAACGGCTACAATGCTTTCGATCCGACTAAAGATCCTTTAGAATCAAACTTAAAAACCAGACAAATAGATTATAATCTCAGCTTGGGCACGCTATATTCATTTTCACCAAATGCCAATTATAATTTCTATTTAGGGTTTTCTGCATTTAATGTAACACAACCCAATATTTCATTTTTTAATGACAGTGAAGAAAAGTTGAAAAGAAGATACAGTATTCAGACCGGTGCAAAAATTAAATTAAAAAACACTTGGTCATTATTGCCATCAGCTATGTTTCAGCTACAAGGAAAAAACATGGAGGCTTTATTTGGGAGTTTCGTACGTTATGGCTATGTCGAAAACAGAAAAGAAAAATTCGGATTGAGTGTTGGTGCTTGGTATCGTTTTAAAGATGCTTTGATCCCGGCTATAAAAGCGGAGTACAAAAATGTTGCACTTACCATGAATTTTGACATTAACGTATCCAAGCTGACACCTGCGAGCAGATTTTTCGGCAGCGGTGAAATTTCAGTTTCCTATTCCGGGTTATTATTTAAGGAACATGTAAAACCTAAAAAACCAATTTATTGTCCGGCATTTATCTATTAAAAAAGTCATCCTGTGATTCAATATAATTCTTCATATTATCAAAAACTACTTTTTTCAGACTAACTACATCCAAACTGGAATTACTTGCTTTTATAGGGGGAAGGTGGGTAAGTTCCAAAATTCCGGGTTGCACGAGTAGCGTGTCAACCCGGTTTATTTTTCTGATATTAGTTAGCACTACAGGTAAAACCGGCACATCAGCATCAATAGCAATTTCAAATGCCCCATCGTGAAATGGGAGTAACGGATCATTACTTCTGTTGCGCGTGCCCTCAGGAAAAATTAAAACAGAAATACCTTGTTTTAAATCAGCCAGCATTTTTTGTTTGCTTTCAAAACGGGCAAGTTTACTGCTTCGGTCTAGGGGCAGACATGCCAAACTAAACAATTGACCAAGACCCGGAATTAATGTAAGCTCTTTTTTCACCAAAGGTTTAGCCGGAACACGCTGTCCATAAGCTACCGCTATCAAATCAGCAGCATTTACATGATTGACTACCACTACATAAGTCTGGTTTTTATCTATATTTTCAAGCCCATTTATCCTGTACCTCAAACCAGAAAAAACAGACCAGATAAACAGAAAAGAACGATTGACGGCATAGACGCCTTTAATCTGACTTTTGTAAGGTAGCAGTTTTACAAACAAATAGCCGATAAGCATGGGTAAAGTAAGCAGTAGAAAACTGACCACTATCCAGATGCTGTAGAAGAATCTTAAAATGAGCATATTGAGTATTGCACAATAAAAATAAAAAATACTATTTTTAGATGATACATTAAGTATGATTTTTATCATTTCAAATTTTAAAAATTAATCGGAAATTTAACAGCTTAATTAAAACATACAATTTTACTAATCTATAATAAATTCAATCAACATGACAACAGAAGCAGAACACAAAGCACTCCTCGATGATTGCAAAAGCTGGTATGAAACTTTAGCAGCCTACCGCGAAAAAATAAATGTAATGAAAAATGAGTTGTATTTTTTTGCTCCCGGCAAAACTGACGCTGAAGTAAAGGTGGGTATCGAACATTTCCACAATCAATTTCATATCCAGTTGATTAATGTTCACGATTTAAAACACGAAATCCGCTATCACTTGCATCAGGCGGAAGCCCATCCTGATTTAAGCTATCAGGTTCCTCATGAAGATTTGAAAGAAAAAGTACAATTTATGACCGGATACTTAGATAAATTAAGTGATGAATTTCATGCATTTATCAATCAATAAAATTTAGTCGGCGTATGCCGACTTTTTTCATTTTTAAATTCTAAAGACACCATTATGGCAAAATACGATTCTAACCATGTAAAAAACGTGGCACTATTAGGGCATGCAGGATGTGGCAAAACTACATTAGCTGAAAGTATGCTTTTTGAAGCCGGAGTAATCAACCGGATGGGAACGATAGCCGGAAAAAATACCGTATCTGACTACCATGAACTGGAAACTGAACGAGAAAGTTCTGTTTTTGCATCTTTGCTGCACACCCCTTGGAAAGATTATAAAATTAATATCATTGATACGCCGGGGTATGATGATTTCGCAGGAGAAGTGATTAGTGCACTGCGTGTAGCTGATACCGGCGTAATTGTTATCAATGCCGCTAACGGAGTAGAAGTAGGAACTGATATCATTTGGGAGTACACAGAAAAATTCAAAACTCCTACCCTGTTTGTCATCAACCAGCTGGATAAAGACGAAGCTGATTTTGACAAGACCTTGCAGGAAGCAAAATCTCATTTTGGCAGTAATGTAGTTGCCGTTCAGTATCCAGTACAAACCGGAGCTAATTTCAACAGCATCATTGATGTATTGAATATGGTCATGTATGTCTATCCGCCTCAAGGAGGAAAACCTGAAAAACAAGCTATTCCGGCAAATGAAAAGGAACGCGCATCAAAATTGCATCAGGAGCTGGTAGAAGCGATTGCTGCCAATGACGAAGGACTCATGGAAAAGTACTTCGAACAAGGTGAACTGAGCGAAGATGAGATGAAAAACGGCTTGCATACCTCCATGATAAAACACGATATTTTCCCTGTATTCTGTTGTGCTGCCGCAAAAAATATGGGCAGTGGTCGTATCATGAGCTATATTGACAATGTTTGCCCTTCTGCAAACGAAATGCCTCCGCAAATGACAAAAGCCGGCACTGAATTAAAATGCGACCCGAATGGTCCGGCATGTATTTTCATTTTTAAAACCATCATAGAACCGCATATTGGCGAATTAAGCTTATTTAAAGTATTCAGTGGCACTATTCGCTCGGGCATTGAATTAGTCAATGAGAACACAGGTGTTACCGAAAAAATAAATCAACTCCTCTTGCTTGAGGGACACAACCGCATTCCGGTAGAGGAATTAACGGCTGGCGATATCGGAGCAACTATAAAGCTTCGCTCTACCCATGTAAATAATACCTTGCATGCCAAAGGAGCAAATTTAGAGCTGGCACCCATTGTATTCCCAAGTACAAATGTAACTGTAGCCATTGCCGCAGTGAATAAAAACGACGAAGAAAAACTCGCGCTGGCACTGCATACACTTAAAGAAGAAGATGCTACCGTACACGTGGAAGTTTCGCCAGAATTAAAACAGACCTTATTACATTGTATGGGTGAATTACACCTGAAGGTAATAGAGTGGAAAATCAATCATATCCATAAACTGGATGTTGTTTTTGATAAACCAAAAATTCCTTATCGCGAAACCATACAAGCCTCTGCTGAAGCAAATTTCAGACACAAAAAACAAAGCGGCGGTGCAGGTCAGTTTG
Organism: uncultured Chitinophagales bacterium; assembly: GCA_964584555.1. Taxonomy (GTDB): domain Bacteria; phylum Bacteroidota; class Bacteroidia; order Chitinophagales; family JADIYW01; genus JADJSS01. The sequence continues at coordinate 10,105 of CAZPBT010000059.1, read as the reverse complement.
GCGAAGTACATTTGCGTGTAGAACCTTGGCATGAAGGCATGCCGGCTCCACTGCATTTAAATCTTCGACATGAAGAAGTAATTAATTTGGATTGGGGCGGCAAACTGGTATTTTGTAATTGTATAGTTGGTGGTGCTATTGATGCACGTTTTCTGCCATCCATTCTAAAAGGAGTGATGGAAAAAATGCAAAACGGTCCACTTACCGGAAACTATGTTCGCGATGTACGTGTTTCTGTTTATGACGGAAAAATGCATGCCGTTGACAGTAATGATATTTCATTTAAAATTGCAGGTTCACAGGCATTTCGTCAGGCATTTTTTGAGGCACAACCTCAGATTTTAGAACCTATACAAAAAGTAGAAGTACTTTGCCCTGATGAAATGGTAGGTGCCGTTATAGGCGATTTACAATCAAGAGTAGGTATTGTAGAAGGCATGGAAGGGGAAGGTCATTTCCAGAAAATAACAGCAAAAGTACCGCTTTCTCATTTGTATCAGTATTCTTCTACCTTACGGGGATTAACTCAAGGACGTGCACGTTTCACTATGCAGTTTTCTGACTATCAGCCTGTATCTTATGATGTACAGAAAAAGCTGATAGAAGCCCATGCCCATCATTCTGATTTTGAAAACGAAGATTAAGACAAATTAAATTATAATCAGTATTAAAAAAACCTCTGCCCAAAATTATGGCAGAGGTTTTTTTATGAGTAACTATTTGTGTCCTAACTAAACCGCATTTACCAAATGTTAGGTAATTTTAGTGATGTACTTTAATTAAGCAAAATTAAACGTACTTTTGTTATTTAGAATAATTCTAATCTTGAACAATTTACCTGCTATAACTGATTTATTTTCCGGAGAGACTGCCATTGTCAGCGAATATGCTAATTGTTTTATCGCATGCAAACTGACGGCCATGGGCTTATTGCCCGGAACCGAAATTACTTTAGTAAGGAAATCTTTATTTGGCAGTACACTGTATCTGAAAACAGAAAGCCATGCGCTTTGCCTTCGAAAAGAAGAAGCCCAGGATATTTTAATCACCCGTTTAAGCAGGGAAACGGCATAATGACAAAGCGAAAAAAAATAGCATTAGTCGGCAATCCCAATTCCGGAAAATCATCGTTGTTTAATCAACTTACCGGATTAAACCAAAAAACGGGAAATTTTCCCGGAGTTACGGTAGAGCGTAAAAATGGTATCTCGAAATATGATGAACAAACAGAATGGGAAATTATAGATTTACCCGGAACTTACAGCCTTTTTCCTACTTCTCAGGATGAGCGAATTACTTCTCAGGTATTAACTAATCTAAATGACAAAGATTATCCTGATGTAATTGTCTATATCGCTGATGTTACCCATTTGGAAAGGCATTTCTTATTACTTACCCAGCTTATGGATTTGGATTTCCCTATCATACTTGCCCTTAGCATGAATGATGTAGCGGAACAAAGACAGCTTACTTGTGATGAAAATGTATTAAAAAAGAAATTGGGCATTCCTGTTGTTAAAATCAACAGCAGAAAATCAACCGGGATAAAAGAATTGAAAGATGAAATATTTAACTTGATACAGACGGGTGAACCTTTCGGAACATTACATCTGAAAAAATGGCAAGATAACGAGTTACAATTAGCAACAGCAATTGCTGATGCATTGCCCGTTAAGAACTACTATCATGCATTTTTGCTGGCACATCATCTCAATAAAAACAGTTTTTTATCAGACCTTGAAAAACAAAAAATAAACCAGCTTATTCAGGAAAACAATACAGATATTTTATCTGCACAACTAGAGGAGATTATGGAGCGTTATAATGCTTTTACTCCGATAGTAAATGCTTCCTTAAGACGCATCCGACAGCATGCCCAAACTTTGTCAGACAAGATTGATAATTTTATCACCCATCCGATTTTGGGACCCATTTTATTTTTCTTGATTTTGTTTCTTTTTTTTCAGGCTATATTTTCCTGGTCGGTTGTTCCGATGGAAGCCATCGATATCTTTTTTTCAAGAATAGCAGAAAAACTGCATGCCACGCTTCCGGCTTCTATTTTCTCACGCATTCTGACAGAAGGTATTATTCCGGGCATTAGTGGTGTACTGGTTTTTGTTCCGCAGATTAGCATCTTGTTCTTTTTTATTGCCGTGTTGGACGAAATCGGATATATGTCGAGAGCCATTTTCTTGTTTGACAATATCATGTTGAAGTTTGGGCTAAACGGTCGGAGTATTGTATCACTGATATCAGGCGGGGCATGTGCCATACCTGCTATCATGAGTGCTCGTACTATTGGTAACTGGAAAGAACGATTGATTACAATCATGGTAACGCCCTGGATAAGCTGTTCGGCTCGCATACCCGTTTATGCCATTTTAATCGGCTTGGTTATTCCTGTAAAAAAATATTTTGGTTTCAATTTACAAGGTATCGTGTTTATGTTACTCTATTTGATTGGCATCATTGCGGCTTTGAGTGCAGCATTTGTTTTCAAAAAAGTATTGAAAACGGAAGAGCCTTCTTTTCTGATGATGGAACTGCCGGATTATAAATTTCCGCATTGGAAAAATGTAGTGTTGAATGTGTATGATAAAGTAAAATCATTTGTACTGGGTGCCGGAAAAATCATCTTAATTGTTTCTGTTTTGTTGTGGTTTATGGCAAGTTTCAGCCCCTTCCCTACTAAAACAACTCATCTGATAAAGGAAGAAATTGCTGCAAAGAATTTCAGCAACCCGACGGAGTTGCAGCATTTCACCGAAGAAAAAAAATTAGAATATTCTTATGCCGGATATATGGGAAAAATGATTGAACCCGTAATAAAACCTCTGGGTTATGACTGGAAAATAGGCATTGCCTTAATTACCTCTTTTGCTGCGCGTGAGGTATTTGTAGGCACCATCTCCACACTCTATTCCATCGGTAAAGATGCCAGTGACTTAACGATAAAACAAAAACTTGCAAAGGAGAAAAAAGAAGACGGTACTGCCGTTTTTTCATTCGCCACAGCGATCAGTTTATTAATTTTCTATGTATTTGCCATGCAGTGCATGAGTACCTTGGTTACTGTTCACCGCGAAACAAACTCTTGGAAATGGCCTCTTATTCAGCTCATATTTATGAGTTCAACTGCATACATATGCTCATTTCTTGTCTATCACATTTTAAGATAGCAGCATAGTTCAACTAAAACGACAAACCTACAATTTCACAATAGTCTTACTCAGAATTTCTCCGTTTTGTGTGATGCTGATGATATATTCTCCTTGGGGTAGCTCATCCAAATGATCTATAAATACTGAATTTGCTCCAGCTTTGCTATTGCCTTCCCAAAGTTTTTGGGTTAATAATTGCCCGCTAATATTTTGAATATAAATAGCAATCTCTCCGCTCTTTTGTGCAGAAAAATCAATCGTAAGTGATTGATTAAACGGATTTGGATAAACTTGCATTTGGTTAATCAGTTTGTTTTCTTTTATCGCTGAAATCACTGTCGAATCCAATTTTACAATAGAAAATTTATCCAGCAGTTCTCCATTGGCTTTGTAATATTTACACACCAAAGTATGTCCACTCACTTCGAGTATCATACTGCCTACACCTCCGCTTGCTGCATATTTCTTATACATCACAGGATGCATTTTATTATTTTCAGCTTCTGATTTTCCGCTGTTACCCACTACGGCATATACGGTGCCTTTGTTCTTATTTACGCCATACGTGTATTTGATATAGGTGCGGTTGCTGTCCGGATTGCCTGATGTACTGTCAACCATCATTGTACTTCTTTTAAACGTTGGCGACAATCCATAATGTTTGTTTATCAAATAAGAGCGTTCATACACATGGCTATGTCCGTTGAGAACCAAATCAACTCCATACCGTTCAAGAATTGGCAAATATTGTTCGCGCATGGCTTTCATAAAAAACTCAAACCAGTCATCCGAATCATGCGAACCTTTTGAATACGGAGGCTGATGCCAATAAGCAATTTTAAAGGGCTGAGTCGTATTACGCAAATCATTTTCGAGCCAGGTTTTATATGGATTTGGCAAATTAAACAACAACCAAGGATACAATTCCGAGTTCATAGCAACAAAGTGAATATTGCCGTAATCATAAGAATAAAAAGCTTCTGTATTAGAAGGATAACCTCCCATTTCTGCATTTTTGAAAACCTCTACCATATCAAAATACGGTCCATACGGATTGATTGGATTGCTACCGTTTACACTGTTATAATCGTGGTTGCCCGGAATAGGATAAAAGGGCAAAAAACGAAATAAAGAGTCATAACCATAATCTTTACTGAACACATTACGGCTATATTCTGCATCAGTTCCGTTTGTATAAGTATTATCACCCAACCACAACCAGGCATCAACTTTCGTTGTAGTCAGATAATTCTGAAACCATTGCTTCACCAATACCTGATCGGTGTTTCCTGCACCGAAATCGCCAGTAACCCAAAAGCGATGTATCGTAGAATCGCCGATAACCGGAGCCGTAAAAAAATGATGCTGTTCATCATTTCCGGCTAATACCTGCATATTGCCGTCTTCAATCTGATAATAGTATTTTGTATTCGCGGTTAATCCGTTTATCTGCAAAATATGATTCGTTTTTAGAGCTGTATCAGCAACACTGTTCGTCAAATTATTGAGGGCTGTCCCATATCTCACTACTGCCGGTGTGGCGGTTGCTGTACGCCAAAGTATTTTCACACTTTTGTTCGTCATACTTTGCAAATAAGGCCCGCGTACTAATTGTGCATGCACATGCAGTACCGCAAAAAAAACAAGAAAGGCAAACAGTCGTTTCATGATTTGATTTTATTTTTTATTTCATTTTCTAATACGTCTTTATTTTTCCAGAAATCATAGAGCCACAAATGAAAAACCGGAATCTGGAATTTGTTCAGCATTTTTTCTTTATGCAATTTCAACCGGTAATTCGTAGCAGCATGTTTTGACAAATCGTTTTCCAAGTCTATACAAAGTACAATTTTTTCATCATTTTTCAAAACAAAATCCAAGATAAAACCACCGAAAGGCATATTTTTAGCTATGGTATAATCACTAAAATGCTGATGTAAATACTGCTCAATTTCATTTTTATAAGCGGCATTTATATTTTGATGTTGTACTGCATTTTTGTTAGTTACCAGTGTTTCAAGCAACCTTGCTTTCATTTCCGTTTCTTGTTTGTCGCACCATTTTACATAGCTCAAAAATGCATACACTATCGCTTTACCCGTATTGCCTTTTTGTTTTAATTCTGTTTCGTACTGTGTAAAATATTCATCCGGAAATGAGGTAAAAACATGCAGTTGCTTTTTAGCCCGTGTAATGATTACATTTAATAACTGATAACCTTTATCCGTAGATAAGGGACCAAAAAACTGCCTGAATTTTCCGGAAGCATCTTTTCCGAATGTTGTAGAAATAAGAATAATATCCCGCTCGTCACCTTGTATATTTTCAAGATTTTTTACAAACAAACCAAGTTGTAAAAGTGCATTCAGCTTATCCTGATTTTCTTTTGATTGTGCCGCTTTCTCATACAATTTATCCAAAATCAAATCCCGCTGAAAAATATTGAACGTGGCAATACCGACAGATTTATCTGCCAACTTATTTTCATCACTAAAAACAAAATCTGTTATTGCATCGGCTTCATCTTCATTCAAGCCTTCACCATAAATGCCATTAACTTGATGTAAAATAATCGGCTGATAGGCATGCGTTTCGGGCATTGGAATCAATCGGTTATCATAAAAGGCAGCATTTGAAAAGCGTATTAAATCCGGATGTTCGGAGCGGTAATGAAAGTTGAGATGTGTATTGATATAATCGGATGAATCTGCATATTCCAAAAGAGAATTTGATTCGGCAAGAAAATTGTCTACCTCATTTTCCGATTCTGCTTGTTCATCAAAAAACACAACTTCACTCGAAAAATAACTACTTGGCGGCATCTGATGTCTGTCACCGGAGATAATTTTTTGTTTCCCCCGCAGCAAAGAAGTATATGTATCTTCTAATCGCAACTGACTGGATTCATCAAAAATGACATAATCAAAATGACTGTCATTTAGCGGAAAAATGGATGTGCTCACACTGGGATTGACCATCACAACAGGAAACATTGTTGTAAAAAAGTCGGCATCTTCATGTATAATTTTGCGCAAGGTATTACGAGAACCGTATTGTTTATTTTTACGCAAATTGTATAAATACCTCAGTTGTGTTTTATCTTTTTGCGCTAATGCTTGTTGTATTTTATTTTGCCATCCCAACTTGATTTTAGCTGTCAATAACAAACTGAACTGCTCTTCTGCTTGCTGCAATTGTACTAATTCATTTGTTGCAGTAACCATAAGTTTATTTTGCAAAGCAAAGCGCAGTGCCAGCTCATTTTTAAACCACAGAATAACCGTATTTTTCCAAGCCACCACTCGGTGTAATTTCAACGCATCAATCAGATATTTTACTGTTGTTTCCTGTTTCAGATAAAGTGATTGAAATGCCGCATAAGCATACAATATACCAGTAGAAGAAGCCAACTCCGAGTAGGTATGCCCTTCATTTTTTAGCGGCAACAGCATATTACTGATTCTTTGTTCTATTAAATCATCATGTAAATCAGATGTACATAATCCATAAACTTTTATCTTGTTTATTGCGTTTAAATATTCCTGCCTGGTCAATTCTTTTTTCGTGCGGATATGTCGATATTTAGAAGAAAAGACTGCAAAAATATTCAGCAAAACAGGATAAATGCCCTGCTGTTCGTCAAAATATTTTTTTCCGTTTACTAAGTCCAGTTCTGTCGTGTCATAAAGCAATTGCAGTTGTGTTGCCAGTTCATGCAGTTCTTTACTGATTTGCTCCGGTGTTTTATGAATAAAATTTTCAGCTCGAATTTTATTAAAAACAGGATCGTCTTTATGCTGTTGATTTGCAAGTTGCTCAGCCTGCTCCACAAGATTCAACAGCGTGTTGTATGTTTCACTGTCAAATGTATAATCACTGTTTCGCAGGGTTTTGGCCAGCAATTCAGCTTGTTGTTTTAGTTTTTCATCTTTTGATTTTTCGATGAGCTCCAGTACAATTTCTTCAAACGTATCATTATTCAGCAACTCCGTTTGTGGTGCTTTTATTTTCGTATTGATTTCGTGACGCAGCGCTTTTATTTTTTCGGCAAGTTGCTTGTAATCGTGTTCTTTAAAACGAAATGCCACAGGCTCCGTATCAGTAATTTGCCGGACGGCTTCGATAACTTTATTGCGGTCGGCATACACATCATCTATCAGCATGGTAAGTTGCGACAAGCCCGTATGTTGCAGTAAATGTTGTATGACTTCGAGTGCTGTTCTTTTTTCGCATACCATCAGCGTTTTTTTATCCTGCAACAGCGCCTGAATAATTATGGAAGTAAGCGTCTGGCTTTTTCCGGTACCGGGTGGTCCCTGAATGATAATTTTATCTTGAGTAATTGTGCTGCGTATGACTTCTTCCTGCGATGCGTCTATCGATAAAACGGGATAAACTTCTGTTTGTTTTTGCTCCTTCTGGATAACAGCATCACTTTTAATTTCTGTTGATGCGAGTTGCTCCAAATCATTGATGATACTTTGTTTTTGCGTTTTATACATCCCCAACACGCCACTCCATCGCAGCCATGGTGTTTGTTTGGTTAACAGTTCCAGCGATTCTTTATTGGTGCAAGGCAATATGGTTGGTATGGCACTTTCTGCATCAAACTGACCATTTAAGCGTTGTAGTAAAAGCTCACAACAATTAATTAATTTTCTTTCAGTGAAAAAATCTTCTTCGACCAAATCGGCGATATCATCTGTTTTTACCTGATAATTTTTTTCGAGATAAGACTGTAAAACTTCATTGAAAATAACGGCTTGTTCGTCCGATTTATGCAACCGCCAAGTGTTGGATTGCGTGGTATCTTTCTTAAGTTCGAGATACCAAATAAAAAGCGGTGCTTTGATAATTTTCTTAGGATTTTCCGCATCGCGGAAAATCAACAAAGGATAACCAAAACCGAATGAAGAATAGCCAAATTGTTCAAAAGCTTCTTTTTCCTGATAATACAGGTGATTTAGCCTTTTGGCCGTTTTATTTAATCCTTTAAGCTGGTCTTCATTTTCTTTTGGAACTTTAGTAAAATCTATCGTGATTTTAAATGAAAAATTTTCTTTCGTCAAGAGTTCATTTAAAAAATCGAGATGCAGGCTTTGCTGAATATTTCGAAAATCGAATACATCCAGACGGGCAAAATTACCGGGTAAGGCATTCAAATGAATACTGCGTGAGTCGCCGGATTTGAGGCGAGTAATCAATTTATCGATAAAGGAAGAGGACACTTTTATTTCATTTTCAAATTGCAACGAACACGGTGCAGCATATTATATTCAGCTTAATTTCTATGCAGATGATTCTTGATGATTAAACATCAATTTTGTGTATAAAATTTATTTATTGCCATTGTCCAATTGTTCATTACACCAGTTAAGTACATTGGTTAATACCAATTCCTTTTCAGGTTCATTATGTGTTTCATGATAAAAGCCTTTGTAGGCAATGAACTTCAGATTGCTGCCTGCCTTTTGTGCAAACTGTTTAGATTTTTCAAAAGAAGTCAAACCATCTGCTGTACCATGAAATAATAAAGTCGGCAAAGTCAACTCTTTGGCATGGGCAAGTGCATCTTCACCATATTCAATAAGCTCTATGCCCATTTTAGATGAAATAATATCAAAGACTAACGGATCTTTTTTATACTTTTCTACCACTTCTTTATCTCTTGATATTTGCGTAGCATCCAATCCGGAAGGTAAAGACAACGTTGGAATCAGATTGCGCATAAATTTGCCTACGGCAATTTTGATGGCCGGCGGTTCGAATGCAGTATTAAAAAATGGCGAAGAAAGAATAACTCCTTTCACATCCGGTTTGCGTTTGATGGCATAATTTGCCACTACATTGCCTCCCATACTATGTCCGTATAAAAATATGGGTAAGCCGGGAAAATTTTTATCTGCCTGTTTTAATAAATTGCCTAAATCATTTAAAAATTCATCATAGCTCGGGAAATGCCCCCTTTTGCCTTCGGAGTGTCCGTGTCCTCTATGGTCATACGCTATCATAGCAAAGCCGTTTTTTGTAAAAAAATCTGCAACATGCTCATATCTCGAGCTATGTTCGCCAAAACCGTGTACTAAGCAAATCACAGCTTTAGGCTCACCGCTGTCCGCTTCCCATTGTTGTCCGAAAATTCGCAATCCGTCGTTTGACGTCCATTCCAGTTTAGTATTTTTCATGCAAAGTAGTTTATATGACAAAATTAACTTAAATTTAGTCAAGTAATTGTCAACGACAAAATAATCAGATGAAAAAATCGCGCATGCTGTTATTAAAATTATCCGGAATATTTATTCTACTTGTAATCATATACTTAATCTTGGTTATTATTTATGCCCAAACAAATAATTATGAGCCGGAAGCGGAGTCTAAGGCAGAAGACATAAACATCTATACGAATCAGATACAACAAGATACTTTCGTTTTTTACACATGGAATATCGGCTATTGTGGCCTTGGTGAGGAATCCAGTTTTTTCTTCGATTCTCCCAATCCCATCAAGCAATTTATTTATCCTTTTGAAGTGCATGTCCGTCCTTCCAGCCAGACTGTTCAAAAAAATATCATGGGCGTATTGGCTACTGTAAGAGACTGGGCTGATGATGCAGATTTTATCGCCTTACAGGAAGTTGATATAGACTCAAGGCGCAGTTATGGCAATAATGAGTTGCGGGCTGTTTCTCAAGTATTGACTAATTTTAATTTCTCTTTCGGCAAAAATTATGATGTCAATTTTGTACCGTTTCCATTGTTAAAACCAATGGGAGGTGTATTGGGAGGAATTGCTACTTTTTCGCGTTTTTCGTTTCAGCAAACTCCGGTTCGTTATTCTTTTCCCGGAAGTTTTCCTTGGCCAAAAAAGTTATTTTTTCTGGATCGATGTTTTGTTGAACATCGTTTTAATGTAAAAAACGGGAAACAACTGGTGTTGCTTA
>CAZPBT010000058.1:0-14335 GCA_964584555.1 uncultured Chitinophagales bacterium | reverse complement strand
GAAAAATTGCTTAAAGGGGGTAAATAAGTTCTGGAAAATAATTATCACTACGGAATGCCGGGCATTATTGTCCGGCATTTTTTTATCAGCTTACCATACAATCCATAGAAAAATAAAATTATTCTATCTATTTTTATCTTATGAAACGAGTTTTTATTTTACTGACCTGTACAATTAGAATATCTTTTGGCATTGCACAAAATACATCAGACACTGTCAGTTATGCCTTGTATAAAAATTTAGAAAACTCCAAGCTGAGACATATTTTCAAGATGATGGATTCGGTAGGAATTGCCTCCCCCATCAAAAATGAAGCACTGATAAAACATGCTGCATATTTTACATCATGGAATAGCGAACACCAGCAACCCAACTATGTAGTGCATGTTATTCCTAAAGATATTCTTTATGGCAATCAAACACGCACCAATGATTTTAGAACTGACCCGCTTTTAAAACAAGACCAACCCGACTCTACCGATTACTGGAACAGTGGTTTTGACAGAGGGCACATGGCAGCATCCGCAGATTTTAAATGGAATAAAAAAGCATTGAGTGAATCCTATTATTACACCAATATCTCACCACAAAATCATGGACTGAATCAAAACGCGTGGAATAAACTGGAAATGACTGTACGCGAATGGGCGATTGATTACAATGAATTGATTGTTGTAACCGGACCTGTTTTAACAGCTATTTTGCCAAAAATTCAACAAGGCTCCATGCAGGTATCCATACCGGAGTATTTCTTTAAGTTGGTTTTGGATTATTATCCGCCGAAATACAAAGCTATCGCATTTATTTATCCCAATAAAGATGTGCCGTTTGAATTGGATAAACATGTCGTTTCCATAGACAGCATCGAACAACTTACAGGCATCAATTTCTTCCAAAAATTGCCGGATGTAATAGAAGATTCCATTGAAACGCAACACCATATTTTAGACTGGGATAAAAATTATTTCAAAAACTTGTCGGCATCGGTATTTGTACCGCAAGATTATGGCAAAAAGAAAATAAACACGTTGCAAGCAAAAGAATATATCGGCAAAGAAGCCTGTGTATGTGGCAAAGTAGTAAGTACAAAGTATGTAGAAAACGGAAAGAGCAACCCTACTTATATCAATTTAGACAAGAAATTTCCCGATCAGGTTTTTACACTTATCATTTATGGAAATGACCGTTCCAATTTTTCGTACACCCCAGAAGATTTCTTGAAAGGCAAAACGATATGTGTAAAAGGGCAAGTGGGCGAATTTAAAGGCATACCGCAAATCATTGCCAACAAAGAAAAACAAATAGAGGTGGTGAAGTAAGCTGAAAAGTCGAAAACAACGTAATGATACTATATATTTTTAGTATAGTTATTTAAAATTATATTACTTTTAAAATATTTCCCTTAGAATTTGCGTTATATAAGTTCAATTTAAAGAGACTGAATGCCAATACTAATCAGCATAATTTATATCAGCATAAGTAATTAATTAACTTAAAAAAACTCATCGTATGCGCTCAGTCATGTCGTTTTTATTTTTTACACTCCTATTTAATAAACATTCATTTAGTGCTAACCTTTGGACAAACCAACGAAGTTATCTTGGCTATCAGATTGATTCTTTATATTATGCTGATGAATTAGATAGCAGTCTTACATTGGCTTTAAGACAATACTACATTATTGAAAATGATTCTTCCTTAAAAAGTATTGACCATGAATTAGTATCAAACATTAAGCAATTTAATTATAATCAGATTATTAGGGTTTACGCTAAACATGGAGACTGTACTAATACTCATAAATATATAAATAAATTATTGCAAGCTACAAACGATTATGTTTATTGTGCTTTAAAATATGAATATACCAATTTACATGCTTGCCCCTACTGGAAAGAAATAAGAGATTCTGCTGAAAGGCAAATACAGAGAAACAGTGCATTAAATCCAAAGTTAGTTTTCAGTTTATTGTCAATAAATGATAAAGGAAATTACAATATAAATTTTTTAGCAGCTTATTGGGACAAAATGGACAGCACTACCTATTTGCGGTTTAGAGATATAATTATGTTAAAAAATAAAAATATCAAAGAAGAAGTAGCGAATGACTTGGATTCTGTAATAAGCTTATATGGTTATCCAACTATAAAAAATGCAGGTTATGATGCACCCTATATTGCCTTTAATATTATTCATCACTCTAAGACGGAGATTTTATTAAAATATCAAAAAAATATAGACTACAGCTATAAAGAAGGTTCTATTGATGCAGAGAGTTATGCCAAATATATAGACAGAGTTTTAGTTGCGACAAACTGTCCTCAACGATATGGTACTCAACGCTGGTATGATGAAGACGACAAGATGAATTATTATTTTCCGATAGAAGATATTAATCTATTAAATGAAAGAAGAATAGCTTTAAAGCTAGATCCTGTAATCATTCCGCTTAATCCAAGCATCATGTACAAAGAACCTAAGCAGAAATTCTGATAGAATCAAGTAAAAAGTTAACTTTTAACAGCTAATTTCTTTTCAAGACAACCATGGGATTGTCTCTTAATGCCAAAGAATTATAGTAGCGTCTTATCTCCTGATATTGTGTAGTGTCTAATATTGCTTTATTTATTGCAAGATTTCTGCTATAGATAATTTCATTTTGGTTTATTGTCCAACCTGCCTGATAGTTTGAAAATCCGGTAGAGTCCTTAAACATTGAAGGTGTACTTTCAACTGTATAACCTTCAGGGATATAAAATTTAATTGAGTCGATTATTTCACAATCCTTAGATTGAAAAACGGGATATTTTCTTATCGTATCAGAAGAAAACGTATAAGGTATTTTTTCCAGTTGATTAAGTGGTATAAACAATCTGCTTCCTGTTCTTGATGCATATTTTTCTGCATTTATGCTACAAGAAATAGCTATATATGGGTTTCTATCTTTTATTAGTGAAAGTGAAAAACTATCAATTTGTGAGTTTTTCAGTGGCATATACGATGAAAGATACATCATCTGCTCTTTTTGTGTATAATAGTTGTGCAGAAAATAGAGTTCTCGCATACAGAGTGCATATTTTTTAGCTTGTAGATTTATAGTTGCATCCCCGTTTTCCTGAATAAAAACAGTAGCAGTCGTAACATCTTTATTTTCTTGCTTCGTATATTTTTTGGTGTGTGTCAGAAATGGTTTATCAGCCATAACCAAAACATCTCTGTCGTCCGTAAAATCGCCTAGATATGCAAAGGGAATTTTTTGATCTGTATTTTCTAACCAAAGCGTATCGCCGTTATTGGGGACACATAAAATAACATGATTAAACTGAACTGCCGGGAAATCTGAGTATATACTTTTATTTTTTCCGGCTAACACCAGCGTATAATACGATTTAATTCCAGCTGCTTTTAAAAGCGTATACATATAATTACTTAAAGCCTTACAATCCCCATATCCTTTTTCTGCAACATAAGAGGCCGGAAATGGCTGAAACCCACCTATACCATACTGAATGCTGACATATCTAGTTGTATTTTGCATAAATTCATAAATTGCCTTCATTTTGTTTAAATCGTCCGGGTACTTTGCAGCAATTTCCTTTACTTTTAATGTAGTTTGCTCATCAAGATTATCCCGTTGTGCGTTTAGTAACAATATCCAGTTTCCCAAATCACTCCAGGTTTCAAATTTACCGGAATAAGAATTGTAATTTAATGCTGAAGGAGCAAGCAGAACTTTCGGAAATGGAAGAGACATTTCATCTATGTATTTTTCTTCTTTCAATGGTTTAAAGTCAACCAACTTCCAAGTGTATGTTTTAATATTGTTTACCAAATTTACCTCAACAGTCTTTGGCATATTTAATTCTTTATAACGCAGTCCTGTTTTGCCTTCTACACTTATTTGTAAACTTGCATCTTTAACTAAAACATTAAAATCTGTAACAGGTTCCCAAAACGGGAAGTATAACAAATAATGTGCACTGTATTCATATTCTGTCTCTATTGTACAGGGAAAAGTCAAATCAGAAAACTCATAAAACTTCACATGTGCATCAGATGAAAAGTTAGAGAAATCTCCATAGTCATTTAAATCAGACGATTTAATTTTACGAATCAGTTTATCAGATAAATCACGTACTTCAGCTTTAATCAACTTAGATTCATCCATTCCTGAATGATACAACTGAATTCGGGTTTCATCAATGGCATTATCATTATAGAGTACGATTTTTTTGTATACGTGTATCTTATATCCCTTGTCATCTATACTTATTTTGGTATCATAGTTTTCTATCACGGCATTCACAGGTTCTGTTTTATCAGCATAGCTATTATTAAAACAAAATGCGAAAAAGACAGTAGCGTAAATTGCAAGTAGCTTATTATTTATCATGAGTTATATTTTTTTAATTACAATCATTTCATTTAACTTTCCTAAATATTGATTGTAAAACTCTTTAAGATTAGGATATTCATCAAAGCTAAAGAGTGCTTTTGTAATGCTGAATTTACAGTTTAGCTGTATGGTATTGCCCGCACTGGCAGTTATTTTATAAGTAAGTTTGCCTGAGTTGTCTGGCAAACTAAAGCTGGCATTTGCAGGCAATTCACTCACTGCATATCCTTCCGGTAGTGATAGATTGATGATATACGTTTCATCGAATGGATGATTAAAATTCACCGGATAGTCTCGTTCGTTTAACTTAAACGGATTCACACTCAGCTTACCTATAATAAACGGATTCACATACAACATGTTTGATGCCCCTAATTCTGTTTGATTCTGTTTGACAAAAGTGTATGTTTCTATTATTGGTTTCTCAACACTGTCCATATTTTGAATACTTTTATCTTGAAGCTGAATCAGGTTATCCTCTTCAAGCTTTTTAGTATATTTATCAATATCAACTTTATCATTATATTTTTCCCTGAAATTTGCAGCAGCATATTCTTTCCGCTGTATCGTAATTTTTCCTGAAATCGTTCCTTCATTTGCAATCTTTGCATCAACGGCATGCAAAGTAATACCTGAAGGTATGTTCGTCCGCAAATCCACCCACTCAATATTTTGGTCAGAAATAATAAGACCCCGGTCGTTCAAATCTTCTTCCGGTAGCAAATGCATTGGATAAGCTTTTTCTGTGGCATCCAGTAAATATTTTTTGCCCTCTAAAGTTACTTGTACAATAAGCTGATTAAATGCAAAAAGACTTGGAAAATATGAAACATTTCCATTCGTTTTTGTACTAACGGCAATTGCAGCTACATTAAAGTTTAAGTCTCTTAATAGTTTAAGCAAAATCAAATTGATATCTGCAGAATTGCCTTCTCCTTTCCTATAAGCCTCCTTAGTGCCATCTAAACTTGCTAAAGAATATACTTGATTAAAGCGCATTTTTTTCTTAACGGCA
This sequence comes from uncultured Chitinophagales bacterium, assembly GCA_964584555.1. Lineage (GTDB taxonomy): Bacteria > Bacteroidota > Bacteroidia > Chitinophagales > JADIYW01 > JADJSS01. The sequence continues at coordinate 8,924 of CAZPBT010000058.1, read as the reverse complement.
TAATAAGTTGCTTTCATCAACTCTAACTTGGATAAATTATCTTTTGATTTGAGTTCATCATACATATCTTTCATAAAACCTGATGATGTTGTTATTTGTTTACCCAAATATTCTGCATCATACAACATTTTATTTACTTCCTTCCAGTTCATACTTAATGGTTGTTCCAATTGAAGCGGGAACTGAACGCTTGAAAGTTCATATTCAATCTTAGATAAATAGTTATCTGCACAATCCAAATAAGGCTCTCTAATAAATGCAGGCACTTTTTCTGCTGTCCAAGTTGTTTTATTGGATTGCACATTTTCTTGTGAATTAAGGGTAATATCTTCAATTTCAGAAACTGGTGGATTTATTGCAAGATATCCCGATATGTTTTTTCTAAATTTATAAAACTCCGGTATTGAAACCGAAAACTGAGAGAATAGTGTTGGAATCTCTCTTTGAAAATACCAGGTAGGTAACTTATAATTCAATGGCGATTCTATCGTAATATCCATTTCAATGATAGAGCCCTCCTTTACATTTTTAAAGGGAATCTTAAGCATATAGTAGTTGTCAAAAATCCTATCTAAAAACAATTCATCCTTATTTACTTCTATTTCCGCTTGCTTATTATTCTCAAAATTTATAGTATGTGCTTTCTTTTTTGTAATAAAATTATCTGACTGAGCCCCCAAATACAATACCATCTTTTGGTTTGCCATATCGAGATTCTTCTTGTCAAATATTTTAATACGTAATTTTCTGTTGAAAACTTGTTTAAAACTATAACTCACATAATGCCCACTCATACGCTCTGAAACTTCATACGAAATACTACCTACATCAAAAAGTACGACTGCACCTACTGAAGAGTCAGAAGAATAATTTTTCATTTCCAATTCTTCTTTACTTACACTTCCGTATTTAAATTTGGTTTCTTTTGCATTTGCTTGCAGTACAAACAGAATAATGAAAAATAAGAATATTCTATACATAATGAGAAATTTTAAATAGTTGCACAAATATACTTAATACAGCCATAATCATACCAAAACTGGGAAATAAATGTTAAAAAATTCGTATTTTTGCACTTCAAAAATTTTGATATGCAACAGTTGAGCGAACAGGAAATTATACGCAGAGAAAAACTTGAAAAAATTAAGGAATTGGGTATCAATCCTTACCCGGCAGCATTGTATCCGGTAAATGCTTATTCCACCGAAATTAAAGAAAACTATAAAGAAGAAATTTTAGAAGACGGCACTAAAAACCGTCTTAATTTTCAGGATGTATGCATTGCAGGAAGATTAATGGCTACACGTCCTGCCGGCAAAGCCACTTTTGCCGAACTACAAGATAGTCAAGGTAGAATCCAAATTTACATCCGCAGAGATGATATTTGTCCGGGTGACGATAAAACGATGTATGACCTTCTTTTTTCCAAGTTGTTGGATTTAGGTGATTTTATCGGTATTAAAGGATATGCGTTTAAAACCAAAGTGGGTGAAATTTCCGTGCATGCTACCGAATTGGTTTTGCTGGCAAAATCACTGCATCCGCTGCCTGTGGTAAAAGTGGACAGCGAGGGAAATACACATGATGCCTTTACCGACCCCGAACTGCGCTACCGCATGCGATATGTAGATTTAATTGTGAACCCGCAAGTGAAAGATACTTTTTTAAAACGCACGAAGATGATGAATTCCATTCGTGAATTTTTGAATGAAAAAGGTGCGCTGGAAGTGGATACTCCCGTATTACAAAGTATTCCGGGAGGTGCGGCAGCCCGTCCATTCAAAACGCATCATAATGCCCTGGATATTCCCTTGTATTTGCGCATTGCCAACGAATTATATTTAAAAAGATTATTAGTTGGCGGCTTCGACTGGGTGTATGAGTTCAGCCGCAACTTTAGAAATGAAGGCATGGACAGAACACACAATCCGGAGTTTACCGTATTGGAATTTTATGTGGCATACAAAGATTATTTCTGGATGATGGAAACCACAGAGCAATTGTTAGAAAAAATGTCTATGGATGTACACGGCACGACGTTTGTGGAAGTGGGCGAAAACATGATTAATTTCAAAGCTCCTTACAAGCGCATTTCTATTTATGATGCGATAAAAACGTACACCGGATTTGATGTAAACGGTATGGATGAAACAGCCTTGCGAGATGTGTGCAAGCAATTGAATATTGAAGTGGACAATACCATGGGCAAAGGCAAACTGATAGATGCCATTTTTGGTGAGCGTTGTGAGCACAATTATATACAACCTACTTTCATTACCGATTATCCGGTGGAGATGTCGCCACTGACGAAAAAACACCGCAGTAAGGAAGGTTTGGTAGAGCGATTTGAGTTGATGATAAACGGCAAAGAAATGGCGAATGCTTATTCGGAGTTGAACGACCCGATAGACCAGCGCGAGCGTTTTGAAGAACAAGTAAAGCTGATGGAGCGCGGCGACCACGAGGCCATGTATATCGATTATGATTTCTTGAGAGCCTTGGAGTATGGTATGCCGCCTACATCCGGTATTGGATTTGGCATAGACCGCTTAGCCATGCTGATGACCAACAACGCCAGTATTCAAGAAGTGTTGTTCTTCCCGCAAATGCGGCCTGAGCAGTAATTTACTTTCAATAAAAAAACTATCTTTACAAAAAAATAAATCTTATGGCATTACCCAGTGTTTTTGAACAATCTACTGTTGACGCTCTTATCAACAGAATCAATCAACTCACTCCGACATCTGCACCGAAATGGGGCAAAATGAACGTGGAACAAATGCTGGCTCATAGCAATGTAACCTACGAATATGCCTTGGACGAGCGCGATGACAAACCCAATTTTTTGGTGAAAATGATGCTTAAAAACTTTGTAAAAAACAAGGTAGTTTCCGAAACTCCTTATACGGAAAGCATGCCTACAGGTCCGGCATTTGTGATTAAAGAAAGTAAAGATTTTGATAAAGAAAAAACGAGGTTAATCAACTATATCAACAAAGTGAAAAGCTTGGGGGCTGCTCATTATGAAGGAAAAGAATCATCCTCTTTTGGGGTATTAACTGCTGCCGAATGGAACAATATGATGTACAAACACATCGACCATCATCTCAAACAATTTGGCGTATAAGTATTTTGCTGAATTTTCCTTATCAACCTGAGTTCGGGTTAAGAAAAATAAGGTGCTAAAATAGTTGATTGCTCATTATTCCTCCACCTTCATCAAGGAGGAGGAATAAAAGGAGGTGGTTATAAATAAAAATCAACTCTTTTAAAATTGAAACATTTATCCCAAACTCAGGTTATCAGACTTTATTCAGCGCATCCACATAGGCTTTGGCTGTGGCATAAATAACATCCGTATCGTTGCCAAATCCATAATAAAATACACCATCTTTAGAAATTTGGATATGCACTTTTCCAGTATCATCTGAACCACCCGTAATGGCTTGCACTAAATATTCTTCTAAACGCACCGGATGTTTTACTATTTTATCTATTGCTTTTAACGTGGCATCTACCGGCCCGCAACCGTCTGCTATTTCTACGGTGCGTTTACCTTCTTTCATTAGTGCCACAGTGGCCGTAGCCTGATGGCGTTTGCCGCAATGCACTTCCAAATAATCAATTTCATATATTTTACCTTCGCGACTTTGTCCCATCAACTCCAGCAAATCTTCGTCATAAATTTCTTTGCGGTTATCTGCCATATCCAAAAAGCGGGCATACGTTTCATCTAATTGTGCTTGCTCCAAAGCAAATCCTATATTTTCAAGGCGGTGTTTTAGTGCCGCTCTCCCGCTTCGGGCAGTCAATACAATTAAAGATTCGGGAATGCCCACATCATGCGGATCTATGATTTCATAATTTTCCCTGTTTTTCAAAACTCCGTCCTGATGTATGCCTGAAGAATGTGAAAATGCATTTCTTCCTACTATGGCTTTATTTGGTTGTACCGGCATACGCATCAAACGCGTAATTAAGCGGGAAGTAGGATATATTTTTTTGATGTTGATGCCGCATGCTAAATCCAAATTATTTTTATGTGATTTGAGTATCATCGCAATTTCTTCGAGTGAAGTATTGCCGGCACGTTCACCTATTCCATTCATCGTTACTTCCACCTGACGGGCACCATTCTCTATAGCTGCCACGGAGTTGGCCGTTGCCAAACCCAAATCATTATGACAGTGTGCAGACAAAATAGCTTTATCAATATTCGGCACATTATTCATCAAATACTTAATTTTTGCACCGTATTGTTCGGGCAAACAATAACCTGTCGTATCGGGAATATTGACTACTGTAGCACCATTGGCAATTACCGTTTCTACCATACGTGCCAAAAACTCTAAATCAGCACGTCCCGCATCTTCACAGAAAAACTCAACATCATCCACGTAATTTCTGGCATACTTTGCTGCCCATGCTGCTTTTTCCAGTATATTTTCCCGTGTCGTTTTTAGCTTATTTTTGATATGAATATCAGATGAACCAATGCCCGTATGTATTCTGGCTCGCTTAGCATGTTTCAGTGCTTGAGCCGCACAATCAATATCTGCAGCTACCGCTCGGGTGAGTGCACAAATGGTAGGCTTGGAAATATTTTTGGTAATCTCAACCACAGAATTAAAATCGCCGGGTGAAGAAATCGGGAATCCGGCTTCCAACACATCTACGCCTAATTCTTCGAGTGCCAATGCCACTTCAATTTTCTCAATGGTATTCAACTGGCAACCCGGTACTTGTTCGCCATCCCGAAGCGTGGTATCAAAAATAAAAATCTGCTTGCTCATAAAATTAAAATGAAATAAAAAATGCTTGCATTTAAAATTAAAAATTTATGCAAGTCATTTAATTACTCTTACATTAAGAATAGATTATCTGTGTATGTCGGTAAAGTATTATAACTGTTGCAAATCCACCAGCTTTTTATATTCGCCCATCATTGCTGTTAATTCGGCATGTGTGCCTTGTTCAATTATTTTACCTTGCTTCAATACCACGATTTCATCGGCAAATAATACGGTAGAAAGGCGATGTGCGATGATGATAGCCGTTTTATTTTCGAGTAAATGCTGCAAGGCATCCTGCACCAATTTTTCAGCATTGCTGTCTAAGTGCGAGGTGGCCTCATCCAGAATCAGAATCGGAGCATTCTTATAAATAGCTCTGGCAATCGTGAGCCGTTGTTGTTCGCCTCCGCTTAATTTAGATCCATTATCACCGATATTAGTTTGGTATTTTTCAGGTAGTCTTTCAATAAAATCATCTGCAAATGCTTGTATAGCAGCTTGTCTTATTGTTGTTTCCGTACCGGTATGCCCCAGTGCAATATTGTTTTGTACACTGTCGTTAAAGAGTGTAGTATGTTGTGTAACCAAAGCAGTAAGCCCGCGCAAATCCTCTTGTTTTATATCTTTTATAGGAATATTATCCACTAAAATTTCTCCACTGCTGGCATCAAAAAAGCGGAGTAAAAGTTGAATCAAAGTAGATTTTCCCGAACCTGAAACGCCGACCAAAGCAATTTTTTTTCCTTTCTGTATCTTTAAATTTATACCCGATAAAACATCTTCATTTTCATAACGGAAAGAAACATTTTTAAATACTATTTGTTCGTCAAAATTTGTTTTTGAAATAGCATTCAGAGCATCTTTTATCTTGTTTTCAGTGTGCAAAACGGTTTCTATTCTACTGAGTGACGCGAGGCCTTTCTGGATAAAATAAAAGGCATTGGAAAAAGCTTTTGCAGGTTGTATGATTTGAGAAAAAATAACGATAAACGCAATAAATGCCTCTGCACTAAGCGAGGAAGTATGATTAATCACCATTTTACCGCCCACGTATAACACGATTACAACTACGCCGATACCTAAAAACTCCGACAACGGTGTAGATAAATCCCGCCTGCGTATCATAGATGTTGTCAGTTGATAGTGCTGTTGTGTAATTTTATTAAACCGGTTTAAAAACAACTTTTCTGCCGTGAAAGATTTAATGATACGCAAGCCCGAAATCGTTTCTTCAACCTGCGCATTAATATCGCCTTGTAGCTGTTGCGCTTTTGCAGAAGCTTGCTTTAATGATTTGCCGATTTTGCCGATAATATATCCTGAAACGGGCAGTATAATCAGCACGAACAAAGTTAATTTAGGGCTCATTAACAGCATGGTTACTAACGTGGCAATAATGGTAACAGGCTCTTTAAATGCCACTTCTATAAAATGCAGAATGCCGTATTCCACTTCTTGTACGTCATTGGTAAGTCTTGTCATGATATCGCCTTTGCGTTTATCCGAAAAATACAATACATCGGCAAAGAGAATTTTTTCGTACAGTTGCTTGCGGATATTTGTAGCCACACCTGTGCGAACAGGAGCCAGAAAATGTACCGCCAGATAGCGACATATATTTTTTAATAAAAAAATGGCAACAGTAAGCAAGCAAATAAACAGCAACGCTTTTGTTTTACCGTCAGCAGTATCCTGAATATAATGCAGCAAGCGGACATTCAGGCTATAATTTAAAAATGCCTTGAGATTGTACAAGCTAAAGCTAACAGGAGTTTGGCTTACTTGTATCTTATCTGAATTAAAAATGAGATTTAAGAACGGGATTAGCATTAAGAACGAAAAAATGGAAAACAACGTGGAGAGCAGATTAAACAAAATGTTCAATACGATGTTGGGTAAATAGGGACGGCAATATTTGAGTATTTGTTTCAAAAAAATCTGATTGTAAAGTGTAAAGATATTAATTACATTTGTTTTTATGGAAACGATACGACAAAGACAAATAGCCAAAACGATTCAGCTCGCCCTTTCTGAGGTTATTCAGCAAGACTTATCCTTTGATTTGCAAGGTGCTTTGGTGACTATTGCCGGCGTGAAACTAACACCGGATTTACTAACTGCCCGCATTTATCTCAGTATTTTCAATCACAAAAATCCGGATGAGTTACTTGAGTATTTTGATGCACATAACAGAACCATACGCGGCTTGTTAGGCAAAAAGATTCGAAATAAGGTGCGCCAAATTCCGGCTTTGGAATTCTTTAAGGAAGATTCATTAGACCATGTATTTGAGATTGAACAGTTGCTCAAAGATGTAAAAGAGAAAGACGAGGAGATAGCCAAAAACCGCACTGACGAAGACGAATCAGCTGATGCTTAATCTCGAACTGAATATTGCCAAACGCTATCTGTTCAGCAAAAAATCAACGAATGCCATCAATATCATTTCGCTGGTGAGTGCATTTGCCATGCTATTCGGAACAATGGCTTTAATTTTGGTACTTTCTGTTTTTAATGGCTTAGAAGACTTAGTGAAATCCTTGTATAATGTGTTTTACTCCGATGTGGCTGTTTTTCCGGCTAAGGGCAAAACCTTTGAAATTACAGAAGATTTAAAAGCCAGACTTAAAGCTATAGATTATATTGAAGCCAGCTCGTTTGTTTTACAGGAAAACGCATTGCTTGAGTATGAAGGCAACCAGCATATCTGCACCATTAAAGCGGTGGATGATAATTATTTTAAAGTAGCAAAAGGCTTTGATACATTTATTGTTGACGGGAAAAAAATTTTATACGCTGACAGTATAAACTATATTATTCCCGGAGTAGGTGTAGCACAAGGCTTGGGCTTGAATAATATCATGACGCTGAATCCGGTAGGCATCTACATGCCCAAGAAATCGGCGAGCAATTTTGCACTTTTAGAAAATGCATTTAACAGAAATTATCTTACTCCTTCTGCCGTATTTGCTGTTTCAGATGAATTTGATACGAAGTATGCCTTAACATCACTTTCATTTTTTCAAAACCTGACCGAAAATTATGACAGGGCTTCAGAAATAGATATCCGACTGAAAAATCCTCAACTCAGCGCAAACGCAATCAAATCAATTAAAAACAAATTAGGTACTTCATTTGAAGTGAAGAGCAGATATGAACAAAATGAGGTCTTGTACAAGATTCTTAAAAGTGAAAAATGGGTAACCTTTTCTATTTTAGTTTTCATCATTCTGATTGCCTCCTTTAATATTATCGGTGCACTTTCTATGCTGGTCTTGGAAAAGAAAAAAGACATTGCCACACTTACGGCTTTAGGTTTTAAACAGCGCAGTATTCTGAAATTATTCTTATTTGAAGGTCTGCTGATGTCGGGGTTAGGTGCCATTTGTGGAATGATACTTGCTGTTATTCTTTGTATTCTACAACAGAAAATTGGTTTAATTCCTATGCCCGGCACTTCATTTTTAGTCAAATATTATCCGGTTAAAATGAATTTTTCAGATTTTGCTATAGTAGGGCTTGTCATCATAGCAATAAGCCTGATTGCAGCTTGGTTTCCGGCAAAAAAAGCAGCAAAATCCGTAGAAAATGAATATCTTACTTACTTGTAATCCCATAAAATGAAATCAAAAAGCTTAATCATACTGCTTTTGTTTTGTGTCAATCTTGGATTTGGGCAAATGCGTTCAAAATTAGATTCTGCCATAAACACCCCCGGAAGTCTATGCAAATATGAAGTATTACAAACAGCCAATTTCAAATCGTTGCGTTTTGATGCTGTTAAATATTCCAACTTAGAAAATTTTTCTGTCCTGAGCGGATTAAAATTTATTTATAAAATTCAGTCGGGCAAAGAGCTGAAATCCATGCATGCTTATATTGATCAGAAAGAGGTGGAAAGCTTGCTGATGACGCTGCAATATATGCGTACTATGCTGAAAAGCAAAACCATGCCGGCTAATTATACCGAAATTAAATTCACTACTACCGCAGGTTTTCAGGTGATGCTTTATACTATCTTAAATGACAAAAATAATTTAAGCTGGAAATTTGCGGTGATTGCCAATGTGCAAAATGATAAATCTTATCTAGAATGCACAATGGATGATATTGCTATTTTGGAAGAAGCAT
>CAZPBT010000057.1:0-14379 GCA_964584555.1 uncultured Chitinophagales bacterium | reverse complement strand
GTGTTATCACCTGCCAAGAGCGGGGGAGGAATTACTTTCAACACTATTTCATCACAAAATTATAAATTATTTTTTTTGTTTTCTATATGAGTAATGGACTGTAGGCGGGCATAGATGAGATAATTATTTGTTTAGACATATACTGCTTGTTAAGTCAATAGCAAAATGAGTTGCTAATCAAATCCAGGTAGAAGATACTGAATATCAATAATTTGAAAGCTTGAATCGACTATAAATTCGATTTTCCAATTCTTATCAAATTTCGTATGCGTTGAAATCTTGTACTTATTATTTATTTCATCGATTTTGCCGTATTTCCAATTTGTTTTATAGCTGTTAAGATATATACTGTCAATCTTAGTTGACATGTGTGTTTTTATATTCTTCACATTACTGATACTACAACTGTTTAATATAGGAATTATTAGCACTAGTATGTTTAACAAAATAAACTTCATGAATTTTACTTACAATTATTTATGAAACCAATTTAACAGGTTCTATTAAAACAATATCATACTAATATTTGTAAGCAGCAAACTAATTTCAATAAAATTCGAACTCCACTACCTACAAACCTATAGTTTGCAATAACAAAAACTGTTTTGATTATTTTTATACTTTTCCTGTCAATACGCCTCTCGAAATGACGATGCGTTGCACTTCGGAGGTGCCTTCGTAAATTTGTGTAATCTTCGCATCGCGCATCAGGCGTTCTACATGGTATTCTTTTACATAGCCATAGCCACCATGCACTTGCACTGCTTCGGTGGTTACACGCATGGCAGTTTCTGATGCAAATAATTTCGCCATGGCAGAAGCTACAGAATAGTCTTCATGCACATCTTTGAGCCAGGCAGCTTTATATACCAATAAACGAGCAGCCTCAATTTCTGTTGCCATATCTGCCAGCTTAAATTGTATAGCCTGATGATTACAAATTTCTGTACCGAATGCCTTACGTGTTTTTGAATACTCAACAGCCAGCTCATATGCTCCGGCTGCTATACCTAAAGCCTGTGCAGCGATACCGATACGTCCGCCTTCCAGGGTTTTCATGGCAAACTTAAATCCAAAACCATCTTCGCCAATGCGGTTTTCTTTTGGCACTTTCACATCATTAAACAACAAAGAATGCGTATCGCTGGCACGTATGCCGAGCTTATCTTCTTTGGCACCAATATCAAAACCCGGCATGCCTTTCTCTACTATCAGTACGTTAATGCCTTTATGTCCTTTGTCGGGATGTGTTTGCGCTATCACTAAATAAATATCGGCTTTGCCGCCATTGGTAATCCAGTTTTTGGTGCCATTCAATAAATAGTAATCTCCTTTGTCTTCGGCAGTCGTTTTTTGGGAAGTAGCATCACTTCCGGCTTCGGGTTCGCTCAGGGCAAACGCTCCCAGTTTTTCGCCTTTAGCCAAAGGCACTAAATATTTTTGTTTTTGTTCTTCAGTGCCGTAAGCTTCCAAGCCCCAGCATACCAAAGAATTATTTACAGACATAGCCACAGAGCTCGACGAATCTACTTTAGACAGCTCTTCCATGGCAATGCAATAAGAAATGGTATCCATACCGCCGCCGCCGTATTTGGGATCAACCATCATGCCCATAAAGCCGAGTTCGCCCATTTGTTTCAGAAACTCTGTGGGGTGTATCATATCTCTGTCGCGCTCAATAACGCCCGGTTTTAATACTTTCTGAGCGAAATTTCTTGCCATTTCGCGCACCTGCAATTGTTCTTCCGTTAATTGAAAATCCATAAAATAATGCTTTATTGCGGTGCAAAGATACTAAATTACGGATGCGTAATGACTACTTATTTGCAGATAATGTAAGTTATAGTTTACCAACAGCGAGATTTTTTAGCCAATTTAATGCCGTAGCCTGTGCTGTTTACTATCGTATTGCCGTATGTTGTGAGCGTACTGAAATTTCCGTTGGTGGTCATTTGTCTTGCCCCACAATTATCTTGAGTCCAAACCCACGCTATATAACCTATATTATTGTTGTGAGCTGTTTGCATGATGTTTGCCAGCAACAAATCATATGCGCAATTTCCGATATTGTCATCTTGTTTGTTGGCAATCTCACCTAATAAAATGGGGATATTCCATGTGGCGGCATCATTCAGTAAATTATTTATGGCAGTAGTTGTATTGGCGTATGCCGACCAGTAAGCATGAGCCGAAAAAATAAGATTGTGTTTAGGGTCATAACTTTGAAGTGCTGCCCCTATATTTTTCCAAAGATTGAGATGTTGTCCGCAATCAGATGCATCGAGTACCAAGGGCATATTCAGTCCGGCATTGCGAAGATTAATTATTATAGTTTGATACATTTCTTTGAAACGAGTTTCATTATTGCTGTACCACATTACATAACCGGCCTCGTTTACAGGATTAAGCATCATCCATTTTTGGTATTTGAGCAGAACTGCTTTTACATCAGCTTGAGTAAACCAATTGCAAGTAGCAATAATTGCGGTTGCGTCATTTCCGCAAGTCATGTCATGTAATTCTAAAATTGGAATCATCTTTTCTCTGACACATCGTGCTAATGCAGAATCTAATAATGCTAAATTAGAATATGCCGGAGCTGCATTATTTTTATACCAAACAATACGCACACAATTGGCACCGCTTTTAGCAATTTCCGGAAAAAGATTTTCAACTGTATTCCAGCCCCAACCATATACGGCATAGTTGACTCCTTTAGGTACTATAGTATCGCCACAAGGCGCAATGATATGCTTTCCGTTTACGGTAATTGTTGTATTCGCAGGAGGTGTAGGCGTTCCGCCAGTTGGCACACAAGCACTAATAATAATTAGTGAGACCAATAAATAAATGTAATTTTTCATACTTTCTTAGTTTCTTATAAAGTTACAATTTCTGATAGATAATTGTTTCATCTTTATTTGTCCATGTCATTTTGTTGCCGGAAAATGTCAGGGTGTATTCTCTGAAGACCATAAAATTTGTAACACTTGTTTTTATATTATTTCCTTCAAGTTTCCATTGCTGTTTCTTCCATAGTTTATCTTGTGTGGTTACATATTTTTCATCGCATCCTGAATATATTCTCTTAATCTTGCCATCAGATTGAAATTCATAAATTGTATTTTTAGTACAAGGTTTGGATTGATGCAAGGCCTCCTCCATATTCGTTTGTTTATTGTCGAAAGAAGAATAATTTGCAATACATTTCCATTTGCCTACAATAGTTTGTGCGTGGAATATATTTGCGTAAAACAGTAAGAAAAGAGTTGTGATTGTTTTCATGATATTATGGATTTAAATAATTTAATTTTTCCAGTCTGATGGCCATTTTAATAATTTATCTAAACTTTTGTATTCGCCGTATTCAATGGCATGTTGTCCGCCTGGTGTTCCAGGCACACTTGTTTTACTCTCTTTTATTCTAAAATAACGCCAATTTTTATAATCTATAAAATAATGTGATGAGATGCCGACACCAGTGGTTACATTGAAATAATTATCTACGTTTTGCCAATCATAAGTAGCACCAATTACGGATGAAATATCTTCCGGAAAACCAGATACAGACATGCCAACACCTGATGCGTTGGATTTTGCATAAACTATACATGTCCCTTTTTTGAAAAAGAAATGTATCAGGTATCCTTCAAAGCTTCCTGAAGCAGTAGGTTTTTTGAAATAATTTAGAATCGTAGTTCCTTCAATTTGCGCACCTTTTGTATATGGTTTTACATAGTTAGAGCCATTTCCTGACCAGGATACTTGTGTAAATACTCTTTTACCATTAGCATTTAATCCTGTTTGTCGTACTCGTATACTATCTACAAATACAAAATCTGTAAGATAACTTCCAGAGTTTGCAGATTTTATATAAGATGGAAAGGTGCCCACATCAATCAAACTATCTAAAGTATAAGGACCACTTATGACTTCCATTGAATCCTTAACGATATCAATCATTTTTGCTTTAAAATATTTTTTTTGACCTGAGTTATCTGCCCCAAGTAACATAAAGCAATAATCATCATCGTTTGGATCACCAATATTGTTTACATCATACAACACCGTTTTTGATGAGTTATTAGTTGGAGATGGTTGCGGAGACGGTGTATTGTTGTTTGTGCAATTAGTTGAAATTAATGCAAAGCAAATAGCAGAAAATAAAATAGTATTTTTCATAGGTTAAAATATTTACAGTTTTTCAATTATCCAGTAATCTAATGCATTAGCATCATAGCTTCTTGGCTTTAAATATGAACTATATGAAAATGAAGCATTATCTGAATTGTTTAAAAGATATAAGGAAGTATCTGCTACAGATTGAATTCTGACTTTATTATCTCCTAAATTAGTTATTGTAAACAACTGACTATTATTGCCAAAATAGCTATATAATTTTACAAATAAATCATTCTTAGCCTGAGCATCCAAACAATATTCAGAATGGTCTTTTGGTCTGATAAAATATTGATTTTTTTCTGCTCCCGGAACCAATTCAATTAATTCTTCAGTGCCAATACTTACTGAAAATTGTGCTATACTGCTATTGTTATGATACCTTAATTTCCAACTTCTTTTACTTTCATATAGTCGTACTGTACCTGCATAAGGATGTGAATTTTCGTTGGCTGTTTCGTCTTTTTTACAACCTAGGATAAGGTTGGCTATTGCAAAAAGCAAGATGATTATATTCTTTGTCATAGTTGTTATTGAATTTGTTTTAAATCAAATAGAATGCTGCCGGCGGAACTATAATTTCCGTTTATGGATTTTACTTTAATTAATCCACGTTTTCCTGTTCTGTTAGAAGTGTATTTGTAAACCTTATTGGGTTTTATGTCAATTTCCCATCCAATGGTAACGTGCGAGTCGTTCTCGTATGCCGCATGTAAATTTCCATTTGTATTTATACTATTAAACTCAGCAACTGAAATATCTGTAATCCCTATTTGTATAGCATTTTTTGTTGTCCAGTTTTCAACCCCATATATTGGATTGGTATAAATATCCGGATCAAAAGTTATGGCATCAGCTATAGATGCAGGCGAAACAAACATGGCTAAGTTATCAGGATTGTTATGTACAAAGATTAGGTCTATCGGGGTTTGATTTGCTTGTGCATTGATAAGGGTATATACCTTTGCAGAATCAAAAGACATGAAGCAGTTGTAAGTAGCACTGGATTGATTGCCCATGGTAACATCCGTAAAACTTTCTACCGGTGTAGTGCTGTTCAAGTTGTTTTTTTCTTTTTTACAAGAAGTTGCCAACAGCAAAAATGTCATGATTAAGATTAATGTATTTTTCATGTAATATAGTTTTAGAATTCAAATTTATTTAAGAATCCCTAAAACGTAAAAGCAATTTCTTTATTTTTGTAATGGAAAATGATTGTATTCTTCAGGATAAATACATCATAAAATATTGATAAACAATGACATAAAACATATTTTCTGTAATGAATAATTTACTCACTACACGCATAATTTCTGCACTTAACCCCAAAGACATTCTTCTAATTTCAGACTTTCTCAAGCAAGAAAAACGAAAATCTTTATACAAATTATTCCAGCTTCTGCTCAACGAAAAAGAAAATAATAATCTGGATCGAGCTAAAATCTTTCAGAAATTATTTAAACAAAAACTCACCAAATCAAATGATTATCTATTGCGAAATGAACTGAAATTGTTAAAAGATAAAATGGAAGATGCTTATATCGCAAACAAAACCGCTGAAACGATGCTTCGCCAAAAAAACAACCTGAAATTAGAATGGTATCGTCATTTAAAAATTACAGATGAATATACCGAAATTTTAAATAATCAATACGAGTTCAACAAACGACAATTCAGACTTGATAATACAATGTACAACCGTTTTATTTATGCTGATTTTATCCGCATCAATACCTCAAATTATGCTGAGCGGCTTCGTCTTATGCAAGAAAATTTATCCCATTTTGAAACTGCATTTCATCAATATATTACAGAGCAATACAGTATATGGTGTATGATGAAATCACATGTTTTATTGCAGCAAAAACAAATGGATAATACGCATAAGAGAGCATCATTCAGGCATGAAACTTTGCACATTCCAACTGCAGATTACCGCAATTGCCTTACCGAATATTATTTAGCTTATGCCAACGCCTACTGCAACTTTGATACATCAACTATAGCCGAATGGGAAAATATCTATGCATTGCTTTTGGAGAATCCTGACAATGAGTTTATTCAACATGAAAAGTGCTTTACACTGGGCAATCTTGCTACTATTTGTTCCATTCACAATCAATTTGAACGAGCAGATTTCTATTTTTCTGAATTATTCAAATCATTGCCCGAGGATATAACTTCACAAAACATGGCACTCACTCTCAATTATATTACCAATCTCAATAAACTCAAAAATTATGAATTAGCACGAAGTAAAATGCAAGAAGCTATTGTGCTGTTTGGCAACAAAATAAAATCCTTCAGTCAATTCCGAACACAACAAATAGTCGCTGCTTGTTATCTTGCTAACACAAAAGAATTAGGCAGTCTGCTTGCCATTGATTTTGAAACATTGCAGCCTTTTGAGCGCATATTTTATAGGCTGTTTTATTGCATTTATTTTATGCAACAGAACGAATACGAATTGGCATTTACAGAAATTCAGAACCTACAGCGTTCTAAACTAATGAAAGAAATAGACACACACTATGAACTAATAGCAGATTATTTTTACGTTTGTATAAAACACGGCTTGTCTGTAAGTGGCAACTATAATAAATGTTCCAACAAAGCCATGAAAGAAATTGAGTCTGCAAATGAGAGAATCATTCAATCTGGTGTGCCTATATTGCAAAATTATTCACCATACCAGTGGATGAAAGAGAATGTAAATTCTTAATACAATATCGTTAAGTTAAGTCTGATTCAATGTTGAACATCCAAAAAAATAGTTGATCTCGTTTTTAAGGATCACCTCCTTTTATTCTACCTCTTGATGAAGTGGGGAAGTACAGTTAAATCAACTATTTTTACAGTTAATTAACTTAACAATAGTTATTTTTAATATATTATTCAACCGTCACACTTTTCGCCAGGTTTCTCGGTTGGTCTACATCACACCCTCGCATAACGGCAATATGGTAAGCTAATAACTGCAATGGAATAACCGATAAAATCGGAGAGAATGGCTCGTCGGTATCAGGTATCTGAATGACATATTCTGCCAAATTACTGATTTCTTTATCTCCTTCTGTAACTACGGCGATGATGCGACCTTTACGGGCTTTTACTTCTTCTATATTTGATAATACTTTTTCGTAATGTTGTGATTGTGGTGCTAAAACTACTACCGGCATATTCTCGTCTATGAGCGCAATAGGCCCGTGTTTCATTTCGGCAGCCGGGTAGCCTTCTGCATGGATGTAGGAAATTTCTTTGAGTTTAAGCGCACCTTCCAGTGCCACCGGAAAATTATATCCTCTGCCGAGGTATAAGAAATTGTTGGCGTGTTGAAAGGTTTCCGCAATCTCATAGATATAAGAATTCGACTTTAGTATGCGTTCTATTTTTTCAGGTAAGGCTTCCATCTCGGCTATATAGGTATTAAACTGAGATTGAGACAATGTGCCTCTGATTTCGCTCAACTGCAATGCTAATAGTGCGAGTATACTCACTTGTGTGGTAAATGCCTTGGTAGAAGCTACGCCAATTTCCGGACCGGCATGTGTGTAAGAGCCTGCATCTGTCATCCGGGATATGTTAGACCCTACAACATTACATATACCATAAGTCAGCGCACCTTTTGATTTGGCTAACTCTAAAGCTGCTTTTGTATCTGCTGTCTCTCCAGATTGTGAAATGGCAATTACCACATCACGCTCAGTAATGATAGGATTGCGGTATCTGAACTCAGAAGCATATTCTACTTCAACATTTATACGGGCAAATTCTTCGATAAGATATTCACCGATTAATGCAGAATGCCATGAAGTACCGCAAGCAACAATTATGATACGATCTGCATTTTTAAAGCGGGCTTCATATTCTCGCACTCCTCCTAGATTTACCCAGTATTTTTCGCTGTCGATTCTGCCTCGTATGCTGTTTTTTATAGCTTGTGGTTGCTCGTAGATTTCTTTCATCATAAAATGGTCGAAACCACTTTTTTCTATTTGTTCTAATTTGAGCTGGAGCTCATCTATATACGGCACATGGGTAACGTTATCAATAATCGTTTTGAGTTCAATGTTGCCATTACTGTGCAATACGGCCATTTGACCGTCTTCGAGATACGATACTTTTTTAGTGTGTTCAACAAGTGGAGAGCCATCAGAGGCAATATATAACTCGCCATCGCCAAACCCTATTAACATTGGGGAACTCAATTTAGCGCAAATGAGTTTATCCGGTTCTCTGGTCGAAATGACAACAATTGCATAAGCACCTACAACTTCATTCAATGACAGCCGAACGGCTTCGGCCAAGTCGCACTCTACATTCTTTTGTATTTCTTCTATCAGATGTACCAAAACTTCCGTATCCGTTTCAGAACGGAATTTATACCCGCGTGATTGCAATTCTGTTTTTAAAGCGGCATAATTTTCAATGATACCATTATGTATCAAAGCAATATCGCCATTTGTGCTGAAATGAGGATGAGCATTCACATCATTGGCTTCGCCATGCGTGGCCCAACGGGTATGCCCGATACCTACCGTTCCGGAAATATCTTTGCCCTCAGTCTCTTGTTCTAAAGCAGAAACCTTACCTTTCTTTTTGTAAATATTAAGTTTGCCTGATTTACTGAGCAGTGCCACTCCTGCACTGTCATAGCCACGGTATTCCAATCGTTTTAAGCCATTAAGAATAAGCGGATAAGCTTCTTTTTTGCCTATATAACCGACAATTCCACACATAATATTTAAGTTTAGTTTTTTATTTGTTTTTCAACAAAGAAAGATACGGGAAATAAATTATTTCAACAAGGTATAATACAATTTCAGTTTCAGCTTGTATTTCTGATTTGAATTATTTGGTCCGGCTAATATGACACGCTCCGGTGCATAGCCAAAATAATCGTCAGTAGCACTGGCCAATGCCTTCGGTGTAATACTTAAATTATTATACGCAACTTCCGTGCCTGCAGGCGGATAATTGGTAATATACAAGTCGCTATTAGTACCGGAGCCGGATACTAAGGTTTGCATATAACGGGTAATATTAAACCGGTAACGGGTAATTTTTCTGCCAAAATCATCTGTAGCTGTTGTATCAAATATGGCAACACCTTCATTTGTCGGCAAGATGGCCAAATCACCTGAACTGTTTCTTTTTAATAAAAATAAACTTTGTGGCTTGCTGTAGGAGCCTATTGAATTGTCTTCCATTTGTGTAAGTTCAATAGTTGCCAGATTGATTGTTTGTTTGCCTAAATTAGCAATAGTGGGTAAGCTTATTTTTACCCGTGTGCCGCTTTGTCCTAAAAAATAAATTATACTGTCACTGATTGCTGATGATGCAATAGTAGATTGCACTTGTGGTGAAAGTGTATTTTGATAAAGGTTGACACTTCTTTTTTTCTGTGAAACAACCCCATTGATATACCCATAAATATAGGTTTGAAGACGGATATCCTTGTTGTTATTATGTTTGTCTTTAAAATAAATATATAATCCGGAGTAAATGCTGTTAAAATCAAACTCTGCCATGGCATTTCCGTTCAAACTTGCATTTTCAATAAACAATCCTTTTATTCTGTTTCTGAATTCTATTGTATCTCTTTGTATAGAGTCCGGTAAATCTAATATGGCTTGAGCAAAAGTATTGCTGATTGGTATCTTAAGTGCATTACTGATGCCTGTTGTATCAGTACGTGATACGGTTTCTTTTCGTGTAGGAACATATTTATAACTATTCCGTTGGCCTAAAATGGTCGATCCGCTGAAAGTAGTATTGTTTGAATAGTAGAGTAAATCCGGGTTAATATTGGTATTGATTTCGCTCACTTGTATATCTTGTGCCACATTTGTATCGCCATAGATAGTATAGTACCGCAACAATAAATAAGCCGAGTCAACCGTGAAGTTTCTCAATGAATCTCCATAGATAAGATTGGGTCTGTCCAGCTCAACCGCAATATTGGCTTTTTGGAAACCAAACTTTGGATCATTAATAATTCCCAGATAGTTTTTGGCTAATTTGTCGGTGCGCAGAAAAGTATCATTTTCAGTTTTTGCATTTACGGTAAAAGTATCCGTAAAAATGGCATTGGACAAGTCTGTTGCAGGCAACAAATTCGCACCTATTTTTGCATCTTTCTTACAAGCGCCGATATAAAGGGAAATTATGGCAACTAAAACCGGAAGTAATTTCTTCATGTTGTATAAAACTGCTGAATGGGATGATTATTGTAATAGTTGTTTGTAAAAATCTAAATAAGCAGCAGTTACATCGTCTATTCCAACATAACCGAGGAATGGCTTCTTGCCGGCTGCTTTTTTAATAGCGGCAATATCCTTAATCTTTTCACTGCCCTGAATTACGGCATCGGCATATTCAACTGCACCCAAAGTAAATGCTTCATTGGTCAATGCCTTATAAGTATCCATGTCTTTTTCTTTGATATTATCACCGATCATGGCTTTTTTGATAAAGTTTTTACCCAGCTTGTCGTTTATCTCTTTTTCATACACACTATATATCAATTTAGTATTGGCAAAAACGGGATCTTTGGCATACTGTGTTTTCAAATAAAGCGGTATCAAACTGCTCATCCAGCCGTGTGCATGAATCAAATGTGGTGCCCATCCGAATTTTTTGATGGTTTCCATCGTAGCTTTATTAAAGAAAATCATCCGCTCGGTATTATCTTCATAGAATTTTTCTTCTTCGTCATGAAAAACGAATTTTCGTTTGAAAAACTCTTCATTATCCAGAAAATACACTTGAATACGTGCACCGGGCAAAGAAGCCACTTTTAAAATTAACGGGTAATCATCATCATCAATAATGATATTTATTCCCGAAAGACGTACCACTTCGTGAAGTCTGTTTCTTCTTTCGTTAATCACGCCAAATCTGGGCATCAACACTCTGACTTCCAGTCCGTTATCGTTTACAAATGGGGCTAATTTCTTAACTATATGTGCCGCATCTGTCAATACCAGATACGGATCCATTTCGTGAGTTACAAATAGTAATCGTTTCTTTTCCATACGCCGCTGAGTCAATAATTTATAAAAATTTCAAAAAATATTGTGCAAAGATACGGATTAATAGTGGTAAAATTGTTTAAGAAATGTAAAATATACTATATGAAGGTTTTTCAGACTGTTGCCGAATTACAATCTTATTTACTGGAAATCAAAAATTTAGCAAATTCTTCCGTAGGTTTCGTGCCTACCATGGGTGCTTTGCATGCGGGGCATATCTCGCTGATAGCTCAAGCAAATGCACAGACCGATATAACAGTATGCAGTATTTTTGTCAATCCTACACAATTTAACGACAAACGGGACTTTGAGAAGTACCCCATTCAGATAGATCGCGATATAGAAATGCTGATTCAGGCAAACTGCGATGTTGTTTTCATTCCGGAAGTGGAAGAAATATACCCGGCAGGTGCAGAGAATAAAACGTTACTGGATTTAGGATTTGTGGGGCAAACACTGGAAGCAGAGCACCGTCCGGGGCATTTTGAAGGCGTTGTACAAGTCGTTAAGCGTTTACTGGAAATTGTACAACCCGATTTTTTGTTTTTGGGGCAAAAAGATTACCAGCAATGCATGGTTATTACTAAGCTCGTAGAGGCTTTTCAATTTCCTGTAAAGGTTATTATTTGCGATACCTTGCGAGAGCCGGATGGTTTAGCATTGAGCAGCCGGAATGTGCGTCTTTCACCGGAAGCCAGGCAAGCAGCGGTTAAACTTTCTAAGTCGCTTTATCACATCAAAAATGAACTTAAACAAGCTGACTTAAATAGTTTGTTGCACGAAGAAACCGAAAAACTGAATGCTGACCCGCTTATATCGGTAGAATATCTGAAAATCATCAACGGAAAAACACTTGAAGCTGTGGATGTATATTCGGCAGAACTGCCGCTGGCTGTGCTGATTGCCGCTAAAGTAGGCGAAGTAAGGCTGATTGACAATATGATTTTGCAATAAGCCCAATTTCCGACAATTACAATTTAACTATCCGGTAATTGCAATGCCGATTATTAACCCTATTTTTACACCGAAAATTTATGACTTATGTTTGTTCATGTTTTTAGAGCAAAACTGCATCGTGTTGTAGTAACGGAAGCCAACCTTAATTATATGGGAAGCATTACGGTAGATGAAGATTTGCTGGATGCATCCGGAATCTTGCCTCATGAGAAAGTGCAAATCGTAAATATCAATAACGGTGAACGGTTTGAAACTTATGTGATTAAAGGCGAGCGTGGTTCAGGGCAGATTTGCCTGAATGGTCCTGCTGCACGTAAGGTACATCTCGGCGACAAGCTGATTGTTATTGCTTATGCCATGCTCAGCGTAGAAGAAGCCAAACAGCATTCTCCTAAAGCCGTTTACGTCAATGAGAGCAATGCTATTGTAAATGTAAATAACCTTTAACGGTTCTATCAACACTTATGAAATCTGTAAAGTCCGTACTTAAAATTTTAATTCCATTAGCCTTAGGTATCGGATTGATTATATGGTTTTGGAATGCCATGCCTGAAAATGATAAAACAGAAACGATAAACGCCTTTAAGCGTGCCAATTATTTTTGGGTATTGCTTGCTCCTCTTGTCGGCTTTATCAGCAATTTTATCCGTACACAGCGATGGAGACTAATGCTCCGCCCTCTTGGATATAATCCCGGCTACTGGAATACCTTTTTTTCAGTGATGATTATGTATTTTTTTAATCTTTTTGTTCCGAGGTTGGGCGAAGTTACCCGTTGTTCAATTCTGGCGAAATATGAAAATGTTCCTGTAGAAAAATCTATCGGTACGATGGTAACAGAACGTCTGATTGATGTAATCTGTCTAGGAATTGTTGTATTAATTACTCTTTTGCTCATGGGTAAAGCCAACTTTTTGGCTATGTATGATACGTTTAAAGTTAAAACAGCAGGAATGGGTGGAGGTATGCTCATGACTGTTTTAAAATGGTCAATTCCATTTATTATTGTTTTTGGTATTTTGGGTTATTCTTTGCTGTTTATCCGGAAACATGGCGTAGATGCACTGAAAGAACAAATGAAAAACAAGATTAAAAGTCTGATGATTTCTGTTTTTTCGGTGAAAGATATCAAAGAAATGCCTCAATTCTTATTGCTCACCGTAGCACTATGGGTTACTTATTTAGTGATGTTTTTTGTCAATTACAAAGCACTTCCGGAAACATCTGATTTACCGGTTGTATCAGCCTTGGTCTGTCTTATTTTCGGATCGATGGCCGTAGTGCTCACTCCGGGAGGTATCGGTATTTTCCCCATCATCATACAAACCATTTTGATGTCATTTGGCGTGAATCCAAACAGCGCATTAGCAATAGGCATGATAGCCTGGGCGGTACAAACGCTCGGGATGCTGATAGGGGGTATGCTCTCTTTATCCTTATTGAGTATCTTAAATAAAGATGCCAAACATGAAACAGCAACAAGCTAAAATCTTCACGGATTTATTTCTTCTAAAAGAAACACCACCTAAGGATAAAACCATCGTTTTTACTAATGGCTGTTTTGATTTGTTGCACGAAGGACATCTTC
Organism: uncultured Chitinophagales bacterium; assembly: GCA_964584555.1. Classification (GTDB taxonomy): domain Bacteria; phylum Bacteroidota; class Bacteroidia; order Chitinophagales; family JADIYW01; genus JADJSS01. The sequence goes on along the minus strand of CAZPBT010000057.1, from coordinate 621 downwards.
ACCTTCTAAAAGCAGCCAATAAATTGGGCGATATCCTTATCGTAGGAATTAACAGCGATGACTCGGTAAAAAGACTAAAAGGAGATTCTCGTCCTATTGAAACATTAGCCATTAGGTGTAAGCATCTCGCTGAATTGGATGATGTCGATTATATTATTCCATTTGACGAAGATACACCCGTACAACTTATCGAGAATTTGCATCCCCATGTTTTAGTAAAAGGAGGTGATTATGCTGCTGATAAAATTGCAGGAGCAGAATTTGTGATTCAATCCGGCGGGGAAGTGGTTATTATCCCCTTGCTGGAGGGCTACTCAACGACAAAGGTAATTGCAGAAAAAAAGTAGCGACTATCATTTACAGACTTTCTGCTTTATTCTCCTGAGTTCGTATATTTATTTCAATTTAAAAATAGTTGATTTTTTTCTGAAAATCCTCCTCCTTTCAATTCCTCCTCCTTGTTAAGTTGGAGAAAAAAGGAGAAATCAACTATTTTATATTCTTATTTTCCTTAACCCGAAATAAGGTTATTCACTGAGTTCAATTAATCAAGTGTTCCGCGTTTCCCCAATTCTATTAACTGCATATTTTGCGGTTTTCCGTTTTCTATTTCAAAACGCA
>CAZPBT010000056.1:9662-14489 GCA_964584555.1 uncultured Chitinophagales bacterium | reverse complement strand
TAAACAAATGGAACTGATAATACCCTCCTTACATTCACCCTACAATTCTTTAAGGTTTTCTTAAATCACATTTTTCCATGTTTTGAGCAGAATGTAGTAATATTAATTACTAAACTTTTTATGTGGTTTAGTGTATCTGTACTCATTTTAAATCATTGGTAATGACAGCAAAGGAAAATGTAAAGAATGGCTTGTATCTGCCGCAAATGGAAAAAGATGCTTGCGGAATCGGCTTTGTCGCACACCTTAAAGGCGAAAAATCTCATCGCACTGTTAAAGATGCCTTAACGATGCTCGAAAATATGGAACATCGCGGAGCTTGCGGTTGTGAAGAAAATACCGGTGACGGCGCAGGAATTCTAATTCAAATTCCTCACCAGTACTACAAAGAAGAACTGGCAAAAGCGGATATAGAACTTCCTGATTTTGGAAAGTATGGTACGGGATTAATCTTCTTTCCCCGTGATGAGAAAAATCGCCAAATCTGTAAAGATTTCATTCAGCAAACAGCAAAAAAACTGAAATTTACCGTCTTGGGCTATCGCAACATTGTTACAGATGATTCCAGCGTAGGACCATCCGCTGTTGCTGTAGAACCCCATATTGAACAGTTATTTATTAAGCCCGATTTTGATTTTAAGGAAGATATCGAACTGGAGCGCAAGCTCTATGTTTTGCGGGCACATACTGTTCGTGAAATCAATTTGATTCTGGGCGATAAAGACCTGTTTTATTATACCAATTTGTCATGCAGAACAGTATTATATAAAGGTCAGTTAACAACTTATCAGGTTCGCAAATTCTATCCGGAGTTAAATGATGAACGAATTGTATCTGGTTTGGCATTAGTGCATTCCCGTTTTTCCACCAATACATTTCCACGCTGGCGTCTTGCACAGCCTTTCCGCTATATAGCACATAATGGCGAAATAAATACCCTGCAAGGTAACCTTAACTGGATGCGTACTCGCGAACATCTTCTAGAATGTGATGTGTTTACACAGGAAGAAATTGACTTGTTTATGCCAATTTGCTATCGTGATCAATCAGATTCTGCATCACTGGATAATGTTATCGAGTTATTATATCTCTCAGGTCGTTCTTTGCCGCATACTATTATGATGCTGATTCCGGAAGCATGGCAGGATAACGAACACATGGAAGCCTGGAAACGTGCCTTTTATGAATACCACGATTGCTTAATGGAGCCCTGGGACGGACCTGCATCCATCTGTTTTACGGATGGAAATATGGTAGGCGCCACTTTAGACAGAAACGGACTTCGTCCATCCAGATATGTAGTATATAATGATGGGCGGGTAGTCATGAGTTCAGAAGCAGGAGCATTGCCAACTGAAGAAGATAAGGTAGTGCAAAAAGGCAGATTGCAACCGGGTAAAATGTTTGTCATTAATTTTGAAGAAGGAAGAATCATCAGTGATGAAGAATTGAAAAAACAAATCTGTGCTGAATATCCCTATCAGGAATGGCTGAATAAACATAAAATTACTTTTAAAGATTTACCAAAATCCACGATAAAACAAGAAGAATTTACGGCAGAAGAATTATTGCAACAGCAAATCGTTTACGGCTATACTTCCGAAGATATCCGCATGATTTTAGAACCGATGGCATCCACAGGTTATGAACCGGTGGGTTCTATGGGAACGGATACACCATTAGCTGTTCTTTCGAGTCAGTCGCAAAACTTATCTTCTTACTTTAAGCAATTATTTGCACAAGTTACCAATCCGCCAATCGACCCAATACGTGAACGTTTGGTGATGAGTACATTTACCAATCTCGGTGGTGCCAGTTCTATCTTAACTACAAATGAAAATCACTGTAAACAAATTTCTATACGTCAGCCGATTTTAACCAATGATGATATTGCCAAATTGCGCTATGTCAAGCATCCCGATTTTAAAGTGATTACCATACAAGCTTTGTTTGCCGTTACCGGAAAAAAGGGTGCGTTGGAAAGAGGCATCGACCGTATATGTAAAGAAGCAGAAGATGCAGTGGCAAATGGAAACAATATTTTGATTATTTCGGATAAAGGCGCAAATGAAGATTTTGCACCTATTCCATCTTTACTGGCAGTTGGTGCAGTGCATCATCACCTGATTCGGATAAAAACACGTATTGATTGTTCATTAGTAGTTGAAAGCGGTGATATCCGCGAAATACATCATTTTGCTACACATATAGGATATGGAGCTTCTGCTATCAATCCTTATCTTACATTCCATTCCATTTCAGAGCTTAATAAAACCTCACTAAAACATTTAGGTAAAAAAGATGATGAATTATATAGTTCATACATCAAAGCAGCCAGCAATGGTTTGTTGAAAGTGTTTTCTAAAATGGGCATTTCTACTTATCAGTCCTATCATGGAGCACAGATTTTTGAAATTCTAGGCTTGAGTAAGGCTGTAGTGGATAAATGCTTCTCCGGTAGTATATCGCGTCTTGGTGGTATTGGTTTTAATGAAATTGCAAAAGAAATTATTCAGCGTCATAAATATGCTTATCCGGAGAGTGATAATGCAAAACGTAAGCTCGAAGTTGGCGGACAGTATCAATGGAAACGACGCGGTGAATTACATTTATTCAATCCTGATACCATTTATTTATTACAGCAAGCATCGAGAAAGAATGATGTAAACCTCTATAATCAGTATGCCGAGAAAATAAATAATCAAGATAAAGGAGCAATTACCTTGCGTAGCTTGCTTGATTTCGATTGGGAAAAATGTAAACCTGTTCCGATTGAAGAAGTAGAACCGGTAGAAAGCATATTGAAGCGTTTCGCCACTGGTGCCATGTCTTTTGGTTCTATTTCTTATGAAGCACATAAAACACTGGCCATAGCCATGAACAGGATAGGAGCAAAATCCAATTCGGGCGAGGGTGGTGAAGATGCTATGCGCTACGAAAAACATGTGAATGGTGATTGGGAACGTTCTGCCATCAAGCAAGTGGCATCCGGCAGATTTGGTGTTACGTCCTATTATCTGGCTAATGCAGATGAGTTGCAAATAAAAATGGCTCAAGGCGCTAAACCAGGTGAAGGCGGACAGTTGCCGGGACATAAAGTAGATGAATGGATTGGCAGAGTGCGGCATTCTACGCCGGGAGTAGGTTTGATCTCTCCACCACCTCACCACGATATTTACTCGATTGAGGATTTATCCCAATTGATTTTTGATTTAAAAAATGCCAATCCCAATGCTCGCATTAGTGTGAAGTTAGTGGCAGAAGCAGGAGTGGGTACTGTGGCAGCAGGCGTTGCCAAAGCCAAAGCAGATGTCATTCTTATTTCAGGTTATGATGGTGGTACAGGTGCATCACCCATTTCTTCAATTAAACACGCAGGTTTGCCATGGGAACTGGGGCTTTCTGAAGCTCATCAGACTTTAGTGAAAAATAATTTGCGCAGCCGTGTAGTACTACAAACAGACGGACAATTACGAACTGGAAAAGATATTGCCATAGCAACTTTATTAGGAGCAGAAGAATGGGGTATTGCTACGGCCAGTTTAGTGGTGATGGGTTGTATTATGATGCGCAAATGCCATTTGAATACTTGTCCTGTGGGCATAGCCACACAAAATACCTTGTTGCGAGGTCGCTTTACGGGAGATCCGCAGCATGTCATCAATTTCTTTACGTTTGTTGCTCAGGATTTACGAGCATGGATGGCCAAACTCGGTTTCAGAACAGTGAATGAAATGGTTGGGCAGCAAAAGTTGTTGAAAACAAGAGATAATATCACCCATTGGAAATATAAACATCTCGATTTAAGTCCGGTAATTAATCAGCCGGCTGTGGGTAATGAAGTCGGATTGCATAAACTTATGGAACAAGCACATCCGAAAAATGATCAGATTTTAGATTTGAAATTGATTAAAGCCGCAGAAAAGAGCTTAATGGATATGTTACCTACAACTGCAGCTTTTCCGATTATCAATACAGACAGAACAGTAGGCGCAATGTTGAGTTATGAAATTTCCTGTAAATATAAAGGCGATGGATTGCCGGAAGATACAATACATATCAAATTTACCGGAAGTGCCGGACAAAGTTTCGGCGCATTTGCCGCTCCCGGATTAAAATTCGAGCTGGAAGGCGAAGCAAACGACTATTTCGGAAAGGGTTTAAGTGGGGGTAAATTAATCATTTATCCATCAGCTAAAGCTACATTTAAAGCCAGTGAAAATATCATCATTGGTAATGTGGCATTTTATGGCGCAACGAGTGGTGCGGCTTATATTCGCGGTATGGCTGGTGAACGTTTTTGTGTGCGCAATTCTGGTGCTACTTCTATTGTAGAAGGTATCGGTGATCATGGTTGCGAATATATGACCGGAGGATTGGCAATCATTTTGGGCAAAACAGGCAGAAACTTTGCAGCCGGTATGAGCGGCGGTATGGCTTATGTGTATGATGTCGAAAAAACATTTGCAAAAAATGTGAATATGGAAATGGTAGAACTCGACCCGATGGAACAAGAGGATTTGGATAAACTACGTAATCATTTGGAAAAACATCTTGCATATACCAAAAGTACAACCGCAAAAGATATTTTAGATAATTGGGAGATTACATCCGGCTATTTTGTAAAAGTAATGCCATCTGATTATAAATTGGTTTTACAGGAAAAAAAAGCAAAAAAAGAATTGATTAGTTAAATGAGTAATTAGATATAAGTGATAATTAGTAAGTAAAAAAGTGATAAGTAGAAAGTAGTAAGTATTTAGTATTATTTAGGATAGTGAAAAATGTAACGTAAAATTTAAAATTCAACATTCAACATTCAACATT
>CAZPBT010000056.1:0-9562 GCA_964584555.1 uncultured Chitinophagales bacterium | reverse complement strand
ATTCAACATTCAACATTCAACATTGAGATATGGGTAAGCCTACAGGATTTTTAGAATACACACGTGAACTTCCGAAATATAAAAAACCGGAAATCCGTATTAATGATTATCAGGAATTTTATGAAACCTTTCCGGAGGAAAGTTTAAATCATCAGGCGGCACGCTGCATGGATTGCGGTGTTCCTTTTTGTCATTCCGGCTGTCCGCTTGGCAATATAATTCCTGAATTTAATGATGCTGTTTATAAAAAAGAATGGCAAATGGCATTGGATATTCTGTTGTCAACAAATAATTTCCCGGAGTTTACCGGAAGAATTTGTCCTGCTCCGTGTGAGTCTGCCTGCGTTTTGGGTATCAACCAACCTCCCGTGACTATTGAAAATATTGAAAAATCAATAATAGAAAAAGCATTCGAGCTTAATTTAATTAAGGCTAATCCGCCTCAAGAGCGAACAGGAAAAAGTGTGGCAGTTGTCGGTTCCGGTCCATCAGGTTTGGCTTGTGCGGCTCAGTTGAATAAAGCAGGACATGCAGTTACAGTTTTTGAACGTGCAGACCACATTGGTGGTTTGTTGCGCTATGGTATTCCCGATTTTAAGCTGGATAAAAATATCGTGCAGCGTCGTGTGGATTTGATGAAAGAAGAAGGTATTGTTTTCAGGATGAATGCAAATGTCGGTGTAAATGTAACCATTGATGAATTGAACGAATTTGATGCAATTGTACTTTGCGGAGGCTCAACGGTTGCCCGTGATTTACCTATTCCGGGCAGAGCATTCAAAGGCATTTATCCGGCTATGGAATTTTTATCTCAGCAAAACAAACGCGTTGCAAATATCGAAACAAAAACTGATCACAGGGGAGAAGTATATGAAAACGGTGAGATATGGGCAACGGATAAACATGTGATTGTAATTGGTGGCGGTGATACCGGATCAGATTGTGTGGGTACATCAAATCGTCATGGAGCAAAATCTGTAACACAGCTCGAATTATTGTCAAAACCTCCTGTAGAGCGTGATGAAAGTACGCCGTGGCCACTTTGGCCAATGATGTTGCGTACGTCCAGCTCTCACGAGGAAGGCTGTACTCGCGAATGGTCTATTTTAACAAAAGCTTTCATTGGAGATGAAAAAGGCAATGTAACCGGATTAAAAATTGTTGAAATCGAATGGAAAACAGTGGACGGCAAGCCTCAATTTGTGGAAAAACCGGAAACTGAGCGAATTTTGCCTTGTGATTTGGCATTTCTGGCCATGGGTTTTTTACATCCACAATATGAAGGAATGTTACAACAGCTTGATATAGAGGTGGATAACAGAGGGAACGTGAAAGATAATGACTACAAAACCAATAAAAGCAAAGTTTTTACAGCCGGAGATATGCGCAGAGGACAAAGTTTAGTTGTTTGGGCTATCAGCGAAGGACGGGAATGTGCACGCAGTGTTGATATATTTTTAATGGGAGAAAGTAGTTTGGAAGCTAAAGATATGTCATCTTTACAAGTATAAACAAGTAAAAAGATACAAGTCGTTTGGAATTTGCTGTTTTCTTTGCGACTTTTTTCCCGGCAGAAATGCCGGGATTTTTTTTGCGGTTTGACGCTTCTGCTATTGTTACATTGGCTTACGATGATTTTGAATAAATTAATGCTGTCAAACACTTAATGTACATTTTAAAATGCACTTGAATTTTGTAATGATGCTATTTGTAACTGACTTAATAAAGTAAGTTTATTACTTGAATTCAGCTTTAGATAAAGATTAGTTTTTTGATGGTTTTATTAAATATATTATTATATTTACTAATAAACTTTATAGCCAAGAGAATAAGAGATATCTTTTAACCACATGGTCTGATTTTTTAAGTGATAAGGGCTAATGAGGGATACTAATTTTTTTTACTGAATCCATGCTTTACAATCTCATCAATTAAATATCTAGCTTCTGCCTCATCTATTCCAATCCCAAATTTTATTGTTTTCATACCATAGTCAAATCGTAATTTACCGCCTGCGAATCCCACCAATGAACTTAATTTTTTATTACGCCCAAAATAATTATCTATTTCTGACGGTTCAGGGTTTAGTTCCAAGTTATTAATACTAGACAAATCATAGTTTTTCTTAAATTGGAAAATATTTAAAATACCTTTTGAAATTGTAAGAATTCCACGATTAATTTGAATAGTTTCCTGACCAAATAAATTCCATAGTAATATCATGATGACAAATAGTCCACCAATTGTCCAGCCTAAGAGCCAAAACAGAATAAAGCTATTAGCACCAATACTCTCACTTGATAATAACGCATAAATTGCAGTTGATTCACCCATAAACCATCCTCCTATCCAAAAAGTAAGAAACAATATAATGAACCAGTTTTTCTTAGTTGGTATTTTTATAAGTAAATTTATCCCATCAGAAATTACTTCAGCTCTACCTTTATATGGTTTCTCAATCATGTGAAATAATTATTTAATTTATAAAATAAAATTTCAAAACACTCTCAAACTGCTCACGGTAGAAGCATAGCCGCCCCATACGCCTAAGGCACCGTTTACATTTGATTTCACATAAACAAAACTGCCAAAAGGATTGCCATTGCTGCTTCGGTTGGCTTCGAGTGTGCGCCAGAAATCATAGTGCGGTTTATCTATACTCATTAATTTTACCGTGCATACCGAATCGGAAATATTCCAATAACCGGAAGTGTTGAAATTCGTACTGGCTTGTGCTCCGAATCCATGTCCTTTTGGAATGAAAATTTTAAAAGTTAACCCGTTTATAAAAGCATCGTCAAATACAGATTGGTCGCTGACCAACCAGGCCTCATCGTCAGCTCTGGTGAAATAGCGGTAGAAATTGCCTTGTGTAGCCGGCTCGCGCAATCGCCCGTACAATTGAAAAAAGGAATCGGCATAGGCAGCATTCGGGTGTGGCTCTATCCACAAAGAATCGAAAGTTACCGGCTGTGGTATGGTAGTGGTTGATGTAATTTGCTTACCGTCATATTGAATCAGCAAATCATATTGCTTGCCGAATTCTCCCGTAAATAAACTGTCTGCTATTGAAACAGTATAAATTATTATTGGAGGAAAGTCAGCAGCTGAGCTAATATTTAATCCAAATTGCTGAGCTAATGGAATTACAACAGAATCGGGTAAGGCTTGCAAAAGAGCACCATTATATTCTTGCAGTTGTATGGTATCGCCACCCGTAATTATTTTTACATCTGCCCCGCTGATAAAATAGGAGGCGATATTATTCAGATTCAGGTTGCTGAAAAATGCAGAATTTTTCGTCAGCATAACATAGGGCGGTATGCCGTTTTCAATATGCCCTTCAACAACTACGGCATTTTGAGGATCTTTCAGATTCAGATTGATTTCCTTTTCGCAAGCAAAAAAGAAAAAACTGAAAGTAAAAATTATAAAGATATATATGTATCTCAAGAGTTCAATTTTTAGCATAGCTAAAATAATGATTTGACTCTTACTAAATGTAAAAAAATAAGAAATTAATTACAATTAATCCCATTTTTCAGATTCTTCACTTTTTTGCTCAGATGAGTCTTTTTGATTTTCATCTGAATTTTGATGATGTTCCTCGGGATAGTCATTGTATTCGTGTTGTGGAGCATCAAAATCGTAATCGGGTAATAATTCAGTTTTGATATGATCAACTGTTTCTTCCAGTGCCTGTATAAATTTCATAAAATCTTCTTTGTAAATAAAGATTTTGTGACGGTCATAAGTTTCTTCGTTGAATCTTTTTTTACTTTCTGTGATAGTCAGATAATAGTCATTTCCTTTAGTTGTTCTTACATCAAAAAAGTAAGTTCTTCTTTTTCCGGCGCGCACTTTTTTAGAATAAACACCGTTTTTGTCAAAATTTTTTTCGTTCTCCACGCTATTCTATTTTAATTGTTTCAAAAATAATTGAATTGAAAAAAAATGCCTTTTTTTTTAATGCACAATTCTTATGAATGTGAATAACTGCTCAATCATTTGCTTCAATCATTTGCAATTGATATAAGTCATAATAAACGCCTTTCTTTTCCAGTAATTCTTCATGTGTGCCTTGTTCGGCAATTTGCCCTTCGTCAAGTACAAGGATCTTATCAAAATGCATAATGGAAAACAAACGATGAGTGATAAAGAAAACTGTTTTATCGGCTAATGAATGATTGAGATTATCCAGGATAATTTTTTCTGTTTTGGCATCTACTGCTGATAAGCAGTCATCCAAAATAATTACATCTGCTTGGCCAGCCAAAGAACGGGCAATAGATATGCGCTGTTTTTGTCCGCCTGATAACATGACACCTCGCTCACCGATAGTAGTTTCAAACTTTTCAGGTAAGTCCATAATGTCATTGTAGACGTGCGTAATTTTAGTTAGAGATTCCAGTTCATGTTTTACTCCCGTCTCAAAATCTTGTCTATTTTTTTCAATAGGAGAGGAGTCGTTTTCTCCAAATAAAATATTGTTTTTTATCGTGTCAGAAAATAAAAAAACATCTTGCGGGGTATAGCCTAATCGCGAACGATATGCTTTCAAATCTAAATCGTTAATTGGAGTTTGATTTATAGCAATTCCTCCGGATGTAGCATCATAATTGCGCAATAATAATTCGGCAAGGGTAGATTTTCCGCTACCTGTTTTGCCCACAACAGCAATTTTTTCTTTATGGGCTACTTCAAAACTCACCTCCCTTAGTGCCTCAATTTGTGTATTGGTATATGTAAATGATACGTTTTTAAATGCAATATGTTTTATTTGAGGGATGGTCAGTTTTTCTTTTTCTGTAATTTGCTGCCGGCAATCCATAAATTGATTGATGCGTTTTTGCGAGGCTATAGCCCGTTGTATCAATGAAACACACCAGCCCAAGGAGGCTACAGGCCAAGTGAGCATGTTGATGTAAAAAATAAATTCTGCAATATTCCCGGTAGTGAAATTGCCCTTGTTTACCTCCATACCTCCTATATAAACTACGATAATGGTGCTTAATCCAATTAAAAACAACATTAAAGGAGCAAAGAATGACTCTACTTTTGCCAATGAAATATTATCTTCTTTATACCCTAAGCTTTTGGCATAAAACTCGTCCTCTATTTGTTTATTCAACGCAAAAGACTGAATAACTCTTATGCCGGAAAAAACTTCCTGGGCTTCAGTAGTCAATCCGGACAAAGCAATAGAAATGCGCTCACTCTTTTTATTGATAATATCACTTACTTTATAGATGGAAAATGCCAATACCGGAAGCGGTAATAATACGAGGAAACTCAAGTATGCATTTATGGAAAACATAGTATAAATAACCATGCTGAACAAGGCAATTAAATTGATGATATACATAATTGCCGGCCCGACATACATGCGCACTCTTGAAACATCTTCGCTGATGCGGCTCATTAAATCTCCTGTATTGTTTTGTTTATAAAATTCGGTGCTTAGCGTTTGATAGTGTTTGTAGATGTCGTTTTTTTGGTCATATTCAACTTTCCTAGACATGACTATTAAAGTTTGACGCATGAAAAACATCAAAAAGCCTTTTATGATGGAAGTAATCAGGATGATACCCGAAAAATAGATGATCAGTTTAAAAAATGAACTTTCAAATAACACCTGAAGCCTGGTATTTTGTAAGGTGTTGAAGATGGTTAAATTTTCTTTTACAGTGTCAACGGCATAACGAATGTAAACAGGAGTATATAAACCAAAAATATTGGAAAGCAATACAAAGAAAATGCCTCCGAAAAACAACGTTTTATAGCGGGCGATATAATGATGTATGGAGCGAAGTTCTTTCACCGGGATAAAGGTAAGCCGGAATAGGCGAAGTAAGTCCGTGTAAATATTAATTATAGCTTAAAAAAGTTTCGACTTTTTATTTTATTATCTTTGCCGACTAAATGTTCCTTATTTTATGATAACCAGAAGAAGCGTTCGTACCAAAGCCATGCAATATATTTATGCATTTGAAACGGCTCAAACCGATGATATAAGTGCTTACGAACAAAACCTGCTGAAAAGTATTCAGTCTGTAAAGGAACAATATCTGTTTGTTTTGTTTTATCTGCGAGAAGTAGCCAACTATGTGGAAACAGATGCGAAAATAAAATCAGGGAAATTTATTAAAACTGAAAAAGATAAAAATTTCAATACGAAATTACTGAGCAATATTTTGGTGCAATATCTCAATAATGATACAGCATTTTTAAATGAACTCAAAAAACACAAAACCAGTCAACTTGCAGATGAAGAATTAATCAGAGATTTGTATAAATCATTTATTTCAGCTCCGGAGTACCAAAATTATTTGAATCTGTCAACTGAATTTGATTTGGAGGAAGATAAAAAAATCGTGACTTTTTTACTCAAAGATATTTTATTGCAAAACGAGGCATTTATGCAGTTTGCAGAAGATAATTTCGTGAACTGGTACGATGATGGCGAACTGGTGCTCGAGTCTGTAGATGAAGTGATTCTTAAAAGTAAAACAGATTTAAAACTTCATTTGAACAAAGAAAAATTAAACGAAAAATTTGACGAGTTGACAAAATTCGGAAGAGACCTTTTTCGATATACAATAGAACATAAAAAAGAATACTGGAAACTAATTGAACCTAAATTAAAAAACTGGGATGCAGACCGACTTGCCGTAGTTGATATGATTTTGATGCGCATGGCTTTGACAGAATTTTTCAATTTCCCCAGTATTCCTTTGAAAGTCAGCATCAACGAGTATCTTGATATTGCCAAAGAATATTCTACACCCAAAAGCAAAGATTTTATCAATGGAGTATTAGATTCGCTCATGCGTGAACTTAAAGACAGCGGCAAGATTCAAAAAACCGGCAGAGGGTTAATTTGATTTTTCTAACAACCTGTTTTCTCAAGCTTGAGCCAATTGCTTTTTTCCATTTGGAAAAGAATTCCGGAACATCTTTTTAATTACCGATGTATATTGTACAGGCATTGATGCCGTATTGTAAGGGATATTATACTTTTGACAAATAACTTGTACTTCTTTTGACAAAGCTTCATATCTCGAAGAGGGTATGTCCGGAAATAAATGATGTTCTACCTGGAAACTTAAATGTCCGCTCATAATATGCATCAGCTTCGATCCGGAAAAATTACATGAACCCAGGATTTGTCTGTAATACCATTGCCCTTTGGATTCAATAGTGCATTCTGCTTCATCAAAAGTATGAGAGCCTTCCGGGAAATGACCGCAAAAAATAACAGCAGATGCCCAGATATTTCTAACGAGATTGGCAACAGCATTCCCAGCTAAGACAGGTACTGTGGCTCCGGTAATAGCACCAAGAGCAGGAAAAAATAAGTAGTCTTTAACTATTTGCCGGCCACTTTTTTTTGCTAAATCTCTCAGGTAGTTTTTCTTGTCTTTAAGTTGTATCTCCCCTTTTTTTATCTTGTCAGATTCCAGCTCGTGCAAGGCTACACCATATTGAAAAAATGCAGAAAGCAATGCAAATTTCAGCAAGTTGAAATAGTCGTCTTTCTTAAATGGAGCTGCTTCGTCCATACGTAAAATGCCATAGCCGTAATCGCGATCCTTACCTAAAATATTCGTGAATGTATGGTGTTCAAAATTATGTGTTCTGCGCCATGATTTTGCAGCACAAGCCGTATCCCATTCAAAGTTGGAAGAGTGTATAGTAGGGTCATTCATCCAGTCATATTGTCCGTGCATTACATTGTGACCGATTTCCATATTGTCTAAAATCTTGGAAATAGAAAGCAATGCAGTTCCGGCTAACCAAAAAGGAGGAAACAACCCGAATTGTAAAAGCCCTCTGCCTGATATTTCTGCAAAGCGTTGTACTAATATTATCCGTTTGATATGTTTTTCATCATACTCGCCCAATTGTGAAAGAGTAGTGGCTCTCAGCGCTTCTAACTCTTTTTCAAATCCTGCTAATTGTTCTTTTGATGGAATTTGTGTGTTCATTTGTATTGATTTCTATTAAAGATTAAATGATTTCTACTTCTCCAACGGGGATAGATACACATAGCTGTATCGTTTCGGGCGTTGATTCTGAAAATTTTTGTGTTAATGTATTATATACAATACCACTTTTTTTAGTGCACTGGCATTCTTTGCATAAGCCCATCCTGCACCCGTGTTTCGGTTGTTCACCACTTGCTTCCAGCTGTTCGAGTAGCGTGGCATTCCCGTTAGCAGTTATGGTTTTCTGCTTGTAGATAATCGTACTTTTTTGATGTGCAAACTGTGATGCAGATGGATAGCTATAAGGTTTGAAATATTCTGAAAAAATATGCTCTGCTTCTACACCGTTTTGTACAAGAAGGTTGGTGGTATCTGCTATCATCGTGTTGGGACCACAAATGAAAATTTGTCTGAAATAATAATCAGGACAATATTTTCCTAATTGTTTTTTGTTTAGTCTTCCATGTGTATCAGATGATAAATAATGTATGGTGATATGATTTTTTTCTGATAGTTTATATAGTTTATCCTTGAAAATATGTTGATTGTTCTTTGCGTAATATAGAAGTACTGCATTTCGTTTTTCTTTTTCGCATTCACACAATAACGCATAAAAGGGCGTTATGCCACTTCCACCAGCTATCATCAATAAAGGGTTGTTTGTCTGCGGTAAATTGAAATTGCCTTTTGCATCACTTATTTTTATGAAATCACCTGCTTGCAATTTCTCAAACAGCCAGGGCGTTACTTTTCCTTGTTCTTGTTTTTGTATGGTAAGTGTAATTGTTCCGCTTTCTGTGAAATCTTTTTCAGAAGATGAAATACTGAAAATACGGGTATAATTTACGGCATTTATTTTTAGCTGTATTTCAATATATTGTCCTGCTATAAAACCATTCCATTTTCTATTTGGTTTCAATTTAATGCTTAGTATATTTTCGTTTTCATTTTTTATAGCTTCCACTTCTGCTTTTATAGCAACAAGAGATTTTGAGGGAAAATATTTTTCTACTAATGGCTCAAAATAATACGATGCTTTGGTGTTAAACAACATGTTGTTTAACTGTGTGCGAATTTGATTGAAAATGGGTGCTGCCATGTTTTACTTCTAATTTGTAAAGTAAAATTATAGACAATCATAAGTCGTATGCTTAACTTTAGGTAAGGAAGTCAGTTTAACGTTTTTATAAAACAGCAGGCTATTTCGACATCATTCTGCTCTTTAAGCGACTGAATGATTCAGGGGTGATGCCTATGTAAGATGCTAATTGTTGCTGAGGTATGCGATTGATAACTTTATCATGTTTTTCTAAGAAATATAAGTATCGTTGTTCCGGGTTTAGCGTGATAAATTCTTCCACCCGGTCAATCAATTCCAATATTAAACTTTCCAAAACAATCATGATGCTTTTACCCACTTCCGCATCATTTTTTGCCAATTCCTTTAATACAGAATAGTCAATCACTGCTATGAAAGAATCTTCTAAAGCTTGATACGATATGGTAGATGGCTTATTTTGTAAGATACTTCTGTGAGAGGCAAAAACAGTAAACTCTTCTCTGAACCAGAAGGT
>CAZPBT010000055.1:9634-14646 GCA_964584555.1 uncultured Chitinophagales bacterium | reverse complement strand
TACTTGCCTTTACCTGCGTAATTCGTTGGTTTTTGTGAATTACAGGAAAAAAACATTAGAGAAAGGACAAACAATATGACGAATGAAAATCTCATTGGGTTCAAAAATACGGAATCTTAAAGAAATAGCTTAATATCTTTATTTCTCGTGAATATCTATTATAAAATATCTAATGCTTAATTTTAATGTTGTTATTTCTTATTTTTTTTCGTCAATACTGCAAGCTCTTCGCTTGCCATTTTTAAGTCGATTTTGGGTTGATAGCCAAAATCACGTTGGGCTTTATCTATATCTCCGGCAATATCGTAATCAAATTTTCCTGCTGCTTGTATAGTCGAGTTGATGCGGTTAAATTTACCCATAAACGTATCTGTTTTTTCCATCAGACGGCATACCATTTTAGGAACATAAACAGGTTTATACGGAACACCTAAAGCAGTTGCAATATTTTTATAAATATCATCTACGGTTGGATGGGGTTGTTCATTACCAATCCAGTACCATTGCCCGTAGGTTTTCGGATTTTTTTCTACCTGAAAAAACGCTTCTATGATATTGTCCACGTGGGAGATACTCCGCAAATTTTTGCCGTTTCCAAATACGATTTGTCTGGGCCAGTAAAACATGTTCACAAAATTCATTTGCCGCTCCGGTGCAAAAGGCCCGAAAAACCAAAATCCTCGTAATGAAGTGCCGTCTATTTTTCCTTCTTTTGTTTTCTGCAAAATATAGTCTTCCGCCAGCCATTTGCTGTTGCCATAATTTTTATAAGGATTGGGCAAGGTGTTTTCATCAAAAACAGGCTTGTCTTTTGTGCCATATCCACATGTCGAATCGGTACTCATAAACACGATGCGACGCACGTTGTTTTCTATGCAGGCATCCACCAAATTTTTAGTACCCACTTCATTTACTTTGTACAAAACATCCACATGTTTCGGATATATGGCGCCTGCTAAATGAAATACGGCAAATACATCTTTAACAGCTTCAGCCACTTGGTTTTTATTCGTGATATCAGCATATACAACTTCAAAATTATCCGGCAAACTGAACAGCCCTTTAAAACGCGGTTCAACCATCAAGCGCACTTTCCGATTACTTTGCCAGTTACCGAAACAATCGCCATTAATTAAAATATCCACCATTCTGTTGCCCAACCAGCCGGGTACACCTGTTATGAGTAAAAGTTCATTGCCAGCCTCATTGATAGAAGTTGCAGTTTTCGAAAGGGTATCTTTTTTGCCTAATTGTAATAAACCAAGTTCCCTCTTTTTGTTATTTTGAATGGCATTTTTCAAAATTTCTTCAACAGGTTTAATTTGATAATCAATTTCTTTTTTTGCTTTAGAACAATCATACCAGGAATAACTGCCGACTACACTGCGCACGTACTGCGGTGATATCGGGAACTCTTTTCCAAACAATTTAAATACTTGCGTAAATATCCATGAAGCAATAAAAATAACCCATTTGGGCATTTTTATTTTGGGCATTTTTTGATTTGAATTGGCAGACAGGATTTCATAGAAACGTTTAAACGTAATATTATCACCACTAAGCACATATTGCTGAGCAAAACCACCTTTTTCATAAGCATTTACATGGCCTGCGGCAATATTTTCAACGTCTGCTATTGATATTCCTCCGTCGAAATAGATGGGTGTGCCCTTAGCCAAATAATCTTTGATAACTTTATGCGGAGGTGTTAATCCTGTGTCATTTGACCCTACCACCCACGACGGATAAACGCTGCGGATATCCGCATTTTTTTCTTTGATAAGTGTTGCAACATATTGTTCTGCCAACAATTTGCCTTGTACGTAAGGGCTTTCGGGGTTGCGGACAATATCTTTTTCATTCAGTAAAATCTCAGGAGAGTGGCTTCTGCCCAAAACTACCACAGAGCTGGTATAGATGATTGTTTTTATACCGGCATCAAGTGCAGTATTTAATACGGTTTGCGTCAGCTTGTCCGTATTTTCCAGTACACTGGCAGCATTCGTTACCGATGTCGTATTTTCTGCTGCGAGATGAAATAATACATCCACATTCGATAAAAAAGCGGAATACGTAGCCGGTTCAAATAAATTGACCTGATGTACCTGCGCACCGGCTTGTGCCAATGCAACTACATTAGCATTTACAGAACGAATGAGTAAATGTGTTTCATAGTTCTTTTCAAGCAATAATTTAGCTACATGAAAACCTATGTGTCCGCTCGCACCTGTAACTACAGCAATTTTTGACATGCACAAATATATTGTTTAATGGTAGATTAATTTAGCCGGAAAATAGAATAAATTATTAAATAGCATTAAGAATGTGGCGATATGGGCAGCATCTGATTTTATTTCTTTTCTTTTGATTAATTTCACACTCAAATTAAGAAAAAATGGATTTTGTTAAAAATGCGATTGAGTGCAACAGCGAACGCTATATTCAGGAAATATGCGATTGGCTGCGTATTCCTTCTGTTTCAGCCGACCCTAAATTTAAAGATGAAGTATTGCGCACTGCAGATTTTTTGAAAAATGAATTTATAAAAATAGGGATGGATAATGTGGAATTATTGCCTACTAAGGGTTATCCTGTCGTGTATGCCGAAAAAATAACAGATGCATCCAAGCCTACGGTTTTAGTTTATGGGCATTACGATGTACAACCGGCCGATCCTTATGAATTATGGACTTCTCCACCCTTTGAGCCAGTGATTAAAACCACGGAATTGCATCCGCAAGGTGCTATTTTCGCTCGTGGTGCATGTGATGACAAAGGGCAAGTTTATATGCATGTAAAAGCATTAGAGATGATGTTGCAAAACGATTTTCTCCCTTGCAATATTAAAGTGATTATCGAAGGGGAGGAAGAAATAGGTTCAGCGCATTTAGGCGATTTCCTTTTGGAAAATAAAGAAAAACTGAAAGCGGATGTCATTTTAATTTCAGATACAGGAATCATTGACAATGATACGCCATGTATCACCAATGGATTGCGTGGTTTGTGCTATATGGAAGTAGAAGTAAACGGTCCGGACAGAGATTTGCATTCGGGTGTTTATGGCGGAGGTGTGGACAATCCCTTGAATGTTTTATGTCGTTTAATAGGCAGTCTTAAAGATGAAAATAACCACATCACCATAGAGGGTTTTTATGATGATGTGCTCGAATTATCTGCTGAAGAAAAAGCACAAATCAATGCTGTGCCGATTACTGTAGAAGGCTTTGAAAAAAGTATTGGCTTACCAAAATCAGGCGGAGAAAAAGGGTACACTTTATTGGAACAACTCACCATTCGTCCAACCTTGGATGTGAATGGTATTTGGGGCGGTTATATAGGAGAAGGAGCAAAAACAGTATTGCCTGCCAAAGCATCTGCAAAAATTTCTATGCGCCTAGTACCCAATCAATCTTCAAAGAAAATTGCTGAATTGTTTACCAAGCATTTCCAAAGAATTGCTCCGGATACCGTAACTGTGAAAGTAACCGAACACCATGGCGGCGAGCCTTATGTAACTCCGGTTGATTCTGTAGAATTTGTGGCTGCTTACAAGGCACTGGAACATACTTTTGGCAAAAAACCTTTGGCGATGCGAAACGGTGCCAGTATTCCAATTGTAGCCTTGTTTGAGGATATCTTGGGCTTGAAATCTGTGCTGATGGGTTTTGGTTTAGACAGTGATAATATACACTCACCCAATGAACATTACGGGCTGTTCAACTATTTTAAAGGCATTGAAACCATCCCGTATTTTTATAAATATTATGCAGAATTGAGAGGCTAGTTATTTGTAGTTGATGATGCATAGATACGAGAGCCAAGAATCAAGAGCCAAGACAATAGATTATAGATGCTAAATTTTAGATTATTAATTCTAAAACTCCTAAACTAATTAACACTTAAACTAATTAACACTTAAATTAATAAACTCCTATACTGATTAACTCTTGAACTTCCAACTACTAAACACAAAATTTTTACTAACTTTAATACATGACTATAAAAGACGATATTATTTTAAAAATTCAAAATTCTGATGATGTGCAATTATTGGCTGAGGTGTTCCGCATTTTAAAGGCTGATGATTATGTATTTTCGGATGAAGAAATTGATTCTTTTTATGTTGCAGATACAGCCATAGATGAAGGACGGTATATTGATAATGAATTATTGAATTCTAAGGTGAAAGCATGGATAAATCAAAAGAGATAGTTTGGTCACAAAAAGCAGAAGATGATTTAATGCAAATTTTGGAATACTGGTATAACCGCAACAAATCCATAGTATTTCCGGAAAAGTTAACTGATGAAATTTTTGAGGCAATTCAAATATTGAAATCGCATCCCAATTTTGGCAGAAAGATAAACCAAGCAGAATTCAGACGAGTATTAGTACGCTACTATTTGATTATATACAAACCAGAAAGTGAACAAATAAAAATAATTCGCATTATAGACGGTAGACAAGATAATATGGATATATAGAATCAAGACAATAGAATATAAATTATAAATTTTAGATTATTAATTCACAAACTTTTAAACTAATTAACTATTAAATTAATAAACCAATCTCCAATAAAGGTGTCGCCACTACGTGGCTTGTTTACATTTGTTTTTATTGGCTAAATAGGTTGCGCCACTACGTGGCTTCTAATAAACTAAGAAATACTTGAATACTTAACAAACTGTCAAATTAACAAACTATTAAATTAACAAACTATTAAATTAATAAACCAATCTCCAATAAAGGTGTCGCCACTACGTGGCTTGTTTACAATTATTTTTATTGGCTAAATAGGTTGCGCCACTACGTGGCTTTCTAAAATACTAAGAAATACTTGAATACTTAACAAACTGTCAAACTAATTAACTAATAACTTAACAAACTAATTAACTATTAAACTAATTAAAACGCTTCTTAAATCTTGATTACGCGCGATACCATACAGAAGATATACGATACCGTCCAAATAGAGGACGTGGTGCGCGATTTTGTTCCACTCAAAAAAG
>CAZPBT010000055.1:576-9534 GCA_964584555.1 uncultured Chitinophagales bacterium | reverse complement strand
TACGATACCGTCCAAATAGAGGACGTGGTGCGCGATTTTGTTCCACTCAAAAAAGCCGGTTCTATATTTAAAGCTTGTTGTCCTTTTCATCAGGAAAAAACTCCGTCTTTCGCCGTTAATCCGAATAAAAATATTTATAAATGTTTTGGTTGTGGCAAAGGAGGCGATTCTGTCAACTTCGTGATGGAACACGAGAAAATGACTTTTCCGGAAGCACTGCGTTATCTCGCCCAAAAATACAATATACAAGTCGAAGAAACATTCTCCGAAAAAGAAAACAATAAAGAAGTTCAGGATGCCAGAGAAAGTTTATTGATCGTATTAAATTATGCCACGCAATTTTTTAAACAACAACTTTTTGAAACAGAAGACGGTAAAGCTATTGGTCTGCCGTATTTTAAAGAAAGAGGATTTACTGAAAATACGATAAACGAATTCCAACTCGGTTATGCACTCGATAGTTTTGATAATTTATATAAGGATGCAGTTTCAAAAGGCTATAATAAAGATGTGTTGCTGAAAGCCGGATTGATAAAAGAAAAAAACGAAAAATATTACGATTTTTTCCGAGACCGTGTAATGTTTCCCATCCACAATGTAAGCGGCAAAACGATTGCTTTCGGCGGACGTATTCTCAAAAAAGCAGAAAACCAGCCAAAATATATAAACACGCCGGAAACGGATGTTTATCATAAAAGTCAGATTGTTTATGGCATTTATCAGGCTAAAGCAGAGATACGAAAGCAAGATGTTTGTTTTTTGGTAGAAGGTTATACCGATGTTATTTCTTTGCATCAGGCAGGCATAAAAAATGTAGTGGCATCAAGTGGTACGGCACTTACCAAAGAACAAGTGTTGCTGATAAAACGCTTTTCGGAAAATATGGTTATCCTCTACGATGGTGATGCCGCCGGAGTGAAAGCGGCACTACGAGGATTGGATATTGTGCTGGAGCAAGGCATGAATGTGAAGATTGTATTGTTGCCCGATAATGAAGATCCGGATTCTTTCGTCAAACACAGAGGCACAGATGAAACATTGCGTTTCGTAGAAACACATCAGCAGGATTTTATTTTCTTCAAAGCAAACATCGGCATAAAAGAAACGGAAAACGACCCTGCAAAAAAAGCGGAAGTCATTCGGGATATTGTGGAAAGTATTGCCTTGATTAGCGATAATATCAAACGTCAATTATATATCAAACAATGTGCGGACATTGTAGATGTTCCCGAAGCGATTTTAGTAAATGAAATCAATAAAATACGTACACAACAACTCAAGAAAAACCGAATTATCAATGAAGATGAACAAGCTCAAATAACAGAGCATATTACGGAAGAAATTGAACACAAACAAACGCATACTAAAATTCCGTTTTTGTATTATCAGGAACGGGACATCATTCGCATTTTGCTGGAACATGGAGAAAAAGAAATGAACGACGAAAATTCTGTTGCGGAATTTGTTATTTTCGATTTGTTTGATGTGGAATTAAAAAATAATGTGTTCGGCAAAATCATACGTTTGTACATTGATGCTTATCAAAATGAAACACCTTTTGAAGACATCAAAAAACCTCAAAATATTGAAGATTCGGAAGTAAAAGAAACATTGATTGAACTTATGAGTTCACCGCATGAACTGAGTCCGAATTGGTTTAATAAACACGAAATTATTGTGCGTGATGCCAACCGTACTTATAAAACGGATGTGGTTTCGGTGATGAACCGTTACCGTTATTATATGCTGATGGAAGTGATGAAAATTTTGGATGAACGCATTAAAACAGCAGAAGCTAGCGGCAATTTTGAAGAAATGATTGCTTCCTTACTGAAAAAAATGGAATATATGGAAACCCGCAAAACCTTAGCCAAAGAAATACAAACGGTCATTCATCCTTTTTAAAGGAAATAAAAACTTACGTTTATTATGCTCTATCTGTTACACAGCCTTCGCTGGCCGATGAAACCGACTGTGCATATTTGTACAGCACACCGTTTTTAGCTTTTAATTCAGGTGCTTGCCAGTTGGCTCTTCGCGTGCTCATTTCTTCAACACTTATCAATACGTCTATCGTATTATTGACAGCATCAATTTTTATTTTGTCGCCATCTTTTATCAGTGCGATATTTCCACCGTTTTGTGCTTCTGGAGTTACATGCCCGACTACAAAGCCATGAGAACCTCCGCTAAATCTGCCGTCTGTGATTAATGCCACCTCTTTGCCCAAGCCTTCACCAATAAGTACCGATGTCGGTTTTAGCATCTCAGGCATACCGGGTGCACCTCTCGGACCTATATAGCGAATAATAACGACATCACCTGCCTTAATTTCTTTGCGTTGCATAGCATCAATAGCAGCTTGCTCGTCATCAAAACAACGGGCATTGCCTTCAAATCTTTCGCCTTCTTTTCCCGTTATTTTTGCCACGGCACCTTCAGTAGCTAAGTTGCCATATAAAATACGGATATGTCCTGTTTTTTTGATTGGTTGGTCTATTGGGAAAATTAAATCCTGACCTTCTTTAAGTTCAGGTAAGTCAGCCACATTTTCTGCCAGTGTTTTTCCTGTAACAGTTAAGCAGTCACCATGCAAAAGTCCGTTTTTCAACAGTAATTTCATCACTGCCGGAACACCACCGATTTGATGCAAGTCTTCCATTACGTATTTTCCACTCGGTCTGAAGTCGGCAAGCACCGGAGTTTCATTGGCAATACGAGTAAAGTCGGCAAGTGTGAGTTGAACGCCAATGGTTTTTGCCATGGCAATTAGATGCATCACGGCATTTGTACTTCCACCTAAAACAATGACCATGCGAATGGCATTTTCAAATGCTTTAAACGTCATAATATCGCTGGGCTTAATGTCTTTTTCAAGTAATAATTTTATGGCATTTGCAGCAGCTTGTATTTCCTTTTTTTTGTCTTCTGATAAAGCTGGATTGGATGCGGAGTAGGGTAAACTCATGCCTAAGGTTTCGATAGCAGATGCCATAGTATTGGCCGTGTACATGCCACCGCAAGCACCGGCACCGGGGCAGGCATTTTCAACAACACCTTTGAAGTCTTCATCCGATATTTTTCCTGCAAATTTTTGTCCCAATGCTTCGAATGCAGAAACCACATCTAATGCTTGTCCTTTATAATGTCCGGCAGCAATAGTGCCTCCATAAATCATCAGAGACGGACGGTTTAATCTTGACATGCCCATAATAACACCGGGCATATTTTTATCGCAACCCGCTATTGAAATTATGCCATCATAATACTGCGCCCCTGCATTGGTTTCTAAAGAATCAGCAATAACCTCTCGCGAAACCAAAGAATAGCGCATGCCCGCAGTGCCCATGGAAATACCATCACTTACACCAATGGTATAGAAATTTAAACCGATTAATTGTTGTTGATTTACCGCAGTTTTGAGTTGAGCCGCAAGTGCATTCAAATGCATATTGCAAGGATTGCCGTCCCATCCTGTAGAGCAAATGCCTACTTGTGCTTTTTTGAAATCATCATCTGTCAGCCCGATGGCATGCAACATGGCTTGAGCTGCAGGTTGAGTCGGATCTTGTGTGATGGTTTTTGAAAATTTATTTGTTGACATGACTAAGATTTTTGAAGAGGAGCGAGATTGCAATATTTTTCTAATGTTTCAAATCTTGATGCTTACCATCCGTTTATTATCGAATTTTCTTATGACTGTAATCTGTGTAACTCGACATAGTGAATCACCAAGTCTTTAGAGTTGATCTGATTATTGTCTTTGTTTATTCATAAAAATTTGATTCCGGTTTTGATTTGACTTCATCGCAAGATAATCAATTTCCAAATATACACAATTTCTAACCGTCAAAAAAACAGCGATTTATTTATATTCTTTATTGGTTATATCTTACTATTATTTTTAAAAAATTGTAAAAACGAAGAGGTTTGTTTTGTTGTAAATGTTACAAGTTGTTGGCTCTGTTGAGAAATAGAAATTTTAGTTTTTATTTAAGCGGAATTTTATTCTACTAATTGGTAATTTGTACTTCGTCCACCTGCCATTTCTTTTTGCAAGATATTTTTTTCTATCAAATCATTAATATCTCTTATCGCCGTATCTTTTGAGCATTTAGCAATTTTTGCCCATTTAGATGATGTCAATTTTCCATCAAAATTATCCAGCAGTTTATTCAATAGCTTCTGCTGTCTTTCATTCAAACTTGTCTTGAAATGTTTGGACCAAAAATTTGCTTTATATAAAA
The DNA here is from genome assembly GCA_964584555.1 of uncultured Chitinophagales bacterium. Taxonomy (GTDB): domain Bacteria; phylum Bacteroidota; class Bacteroidia; order Chitinophagales; family JADIYW01; genus JADJSS01. The sequence goes on along the minus strand of CAZPBT010000055.1, from coordinate 5,287 downwards.
CTTTATTAAGGATAGCATCTGTAGATTTTAATGCATCTATCATACAATTTAAAAACCATTGTATCCATTTAGTGATATCAAGGCTTCCTTTTTGTGTCTTTTCAAGTATTTCATAATAGCCTTTTCTCTGCACACGTATTTGTGCGGACATACTATAAAAACGCTGACTGCTTTTATCAGATTGAGCCAGTAACATATCTGTCAATGCTCTGGTAATTCTTCCGTTTCCATCTTCAAAGGGATGGATAGTAACAAACCATAAATGTGCTATAGCGGCTTTTAGCACTAAGTCGATTTCTGAATTTGTATTAAACCATTTCAAAAACTGATACATTTCTTTTTCAACTCTAGTTGCATCAGGTGCTTGAAAATGCACTTTCTCTTTTCCTAATGCACTGGAAACAACTTGCATGGGTCCGGTAGTGTCTTTTCTCCATTTTGCTACAGTTATTTTATACATTCCACTACGTCCTGTAGGGAATAATGCAGCATGCCAATCGAACAGTCTTTGTTTTGTAAGTGGAGTAAAACAATTTTGTGTTGCATCCAACATCATTTCCACCATGCCATCAACATTTCTGTCAGAATCAACCAAACCAACCATTTCCATTCCTAACTTGCGGGCAATTGAAGAACGGACTTGTTCCGGATTTAAAAATTCTCCTTCTATTTCAGATGATTTTAAAATATCAAGTGTTAATGTGTCCAACAAAGCTTCATTTCTGAGCTCAAATCCAAAAGACTCCATTTTTCCAATAAGTCTTCCTTGCAAGTTTCTAGTCTCGCTCAATAAATTAATAATTTCATCAGTTTCCCATGTGAAATCAGGCCAATTCGCATTTTGATGTATAAAAGCCATTATTTGTCGCATATTATAAGACGAATATATGCTTTATTCGTTGCAAATAATAATTTATCGTTGCATTTATAGTGATGTTTAGTCCGGATTTTAATTAAATATGCATCAATGTCATTAAATTGAATGTGGTTTAATGTTGAACTTTCCAAAATAGTTGATTTAGTTTTTTTAGAACCACCTCCTTTTATTCCTCCTCCTTGATGAAGGCGGAGGAAGTAAGGTTAAATCAACTATTTTTACAATTGACTAACTTAACGACATTGAAATAGCATGTTAAAACAAGAAATTAATAGTTCAACACAATTGGTTTTTTTGTACTCTCGTTAATAACCTGAGTTCGGGATAATCGTTTCATGTAAAAATAGTTGATTTTTGATATAGAACCACCTCCTTTTAATTCCTCCTCCGTATTAAGTTGGAGGAAAAAATGAGAAATCAACTATTTATTTCACCTTAATTTTCTTAACCCGAACTCAGGTTAAGAAGTGTAATTACTTGTCAGACAAATACAATGAAAACTATCGTGTTAGGATCATTGTATTTTCACTAATATTCTCGTTTCTCTGTCAGAACAACCAAATTTATTTTGTCTTATTTTAATTTAAACTCAAATGGCATTAAATATTGTAAGGTATTTACTGCATTCAGTCGTTCTTCATTTTTTTGTTTTATTAATAGCGGTGTTAGTGTTTTGAAAAGTTTGGCTTCTTCAGATTCATTTTCACCGCTGAATTGATTCATCAAACTTTCGATCATCGTTTTCGATTTTGGATAAGTAACCACAGACGAAGATTTCAGTTTTGCGAGTTCTTCCGCTTTTTTAATAGCCAAATCCAAGCTACCAAGTTCATCCACCAGACCGATGCTAACTGCATCTTGTCCCGTCCAAACTCTGCCTCGTGCTATTTTGTTCACAGCAGCAGTATCCATTTTTCGCCCAGTTGCCACACGATTTAAGAAAATAGCATATCCGTTTTCTACACTTTTTTGAACTGCGTTTATTTCCGTTTCATCCCAGTCATTAGTAACAGTCATATAGTTGGCGTGTTCGTTGGTTTTTACACCGTCAAAAGTAATACCTACTTTGTTGTTGAGTGTTTTACGAATATCCGGAATCATACCAAAGATGCCGATAGAGCCTGTGATGGTATTAGGTTCTGCAATAATTTTATCAGCAGCACAAGAAATATAATAACCACCCGAAGCAGCATAATTGCCCATAGATACTACTACCGGAATACGTTTTTTTATGTTTTGAATTTGATGTAAAATTTGCTCTGATGCAAACGCACTGCCACCCGGTGAGCTTACACGCAGTACCAAGGCTTTGATATCTTTATCCTGTTCTATTTTTTGCAACATTTTTACATAGGCTTCGCCGCCTATCGTGCCTTCATCTTCTTTGCTGTCGTCAATAGTACCTTCTGCAAATACTAATGCTATTTTATTTTCCCCTGATTTGTTTATTTTATCTTTATTGCTTTCTTCGTAATCTTTATAACTAATCAAATTCAAATCTTCGTCTTTTTTATAACCCAGCTTTGATTTGATTTCATTTTTTACTTCATCTTCATATTTTAAACCGTCAGCCAGTTTGTTTGTTACAATATCTTCGGGTTTGATGATGGATAAATTATCTTGTACTGCTTTAAGTTGCTCAAAAGTAGAACCTGTATATTTAGCCAATCGTGTCATATATTCGGTATAAATATCATGCAGCATTTCATTGCGTTGTATTTTATCTTCCGGACTCATATCTGTACGTCTGTAACTTTCAGTGGCACTTTTATATTCGCCCACATAAAAAACTTTAAATTCAACATCCAGCTTGTCCATCAGGTTTTTGTAATATTCCATCTCTGTTCCGAAGCCGTCAAAATCAATACCACCAACAGGATTTACATAATATTTGTCAGCAATATTATTAAGCAGTACATTAAACTCCGGAGAGGAATTGGAATAAGCATAAATAAATTTTCCTGATTTCTTGAAATCCTCCAAAGCATCAGCCAAATCAAATAAATTGGCAGGACCACCTGATGCTTCATCTATGTTGAGATATATACCTTTTATATCCTTATCTGTTTTGGCAAATTTTAACAGGTTTTTCAAATCATACAATCCAATAGTCGGTTCAGAAGATATGGCACCCGTAACGGCACTCATAGGGGAGAGGTTGCGGAAAGGATTGTCATACGTTCTGTCTGTTATCTCGCCTTTTAAAGTAAGATTCAAAACAGAATTGGCTTTAATGCCCGCTTTTTTATCGCTTTTAGAGCCTAAACTTGCCAGCATCGTAAAAATTATAAAAAAGAAAAAAAACGAAAAACCGATTGCCAGCAAACAGGCAAAAAACATTTTCAGGAAATTCTTCATGCGCGATTTTTTTTATTTATTGGATGAATTTGATTTAAAGTTCAAAAATAGTTGTTATAATTGATAAAATATTACACTTGAATACAGTTTATCTGCTCACCGGCTCAAATTTAGGACATCGTTATAAAAATTTATTGTTGGCTTTATATTTTATCAAAGAAGAAGTTGGAACAATTACGAAGATGTCTGCCGTATATGAAAGTCCGTCATGGGGTGTGCTTCATAAAACCAAGTACTTAAACCAGGCCATCTGTGTTCAAACCGGACTAAGTCCATATCAGCTTTTGCACAAACTACAAAAAATTGAAAAATACCTGGGCAGAAAGAACAAAAAACAAAACGCACCCCGCACGCTGGATATTGATATTTTATTTTATAATGAGTTGATTTTCAAAACCAGCGACTTGGAGATACCGCATCCTCGCCTGCATTTGCGAAGGTTTACATTGTTGCCGCTTTCAGAAATTGCTAAAAGTTATACACATCCCGAATCAGGTAAGTCGATAGAAGAACTCTTGAATAGTTGTAAAGATGATGCAAAAGTCAGTATTTTTAAGCCCGAATGATTTATAAATTCATTACCATAGAAGGCAATATCGGTGCAGGCAAAACGACTTTAGCTTCTTTGCTTGCAGAAGAATATCACGGACAATTGATTTTGGAGGCGTTTGAAGACAACCCATATTTACCCAAGTTTTATGAAGATAATGCCAAATATGCGTTGCAACTGGAAATGTCATTTTTGATAGAACGCTATCAGCAGCTGACACGCATTTTTAGCGAACCGAATATTTTTTCCAATTTTACGGTAACAGATTACATGCTCAAAAAATGCTTGTTGTTTGCCAAAGTCAATTTGACAAAACAAGAATATAAATTATATAAACATTTTTTCGATCAGATTTATAAAAAACTGCCCAAGCCAGAAATCATTTTTTATTTACATGCCGAAACCGATCAGCTGGTGCGCAACATTCGTAAACGAGGCAGAGATTATGAACAAAATATTTCACGCGTTTATCTCAACAGGCTGGAGCGCATGTATTTTGAATACTTCAAACAAAATCCGGATTTCAAATATGTTATCATAGATGTAAATGGCATCGACTGGGTGAGTAATGTATTTGCTTACCGGCAATTATTGAAGCTGTTTGATCAGGAATACAAAACAGGCATGAACTTCGTAAAACTGGAGCAGGAGAATCTGCTGTTTGAAGAGCAGGCAATATCTTGATTGCGGTGTCAGGTCTTATACCTGACACAAAGCTATTTCCATCTTGCCTTTGTTGGTTTGCAACCAACAAACCACTATCCGAATTGTTTGTTACTCAATCATCTGTATCAGCAAGAAAACTCTCTTGCCTTTGTTGGTTTGTAACCAACAAACCACTATCCGAATTGTTTGTCACTCAATCATCTGCATCAGCAAGAAAACTCTCTTGCCTTTGTTGGTTTGTAACCAACAAACCACTATCC
>CAZPBT010000055.1:0-476 GCA_964584555.1 uncultured Chitinophagales bacterium | reverse complement strand
GAATTGTTTGTCACTCAATCATCTGCATCAGCAAGAAAACTCCAGTTTTTTTCATTTAAAATATAATATCTCGCACTACTGTATTTATAGTCTTCTGCTAAAATACACATCCCTGCTTTTACAGGATTGTTGTGTATGTAATCTAACTTTTGATTATATACAATTTCACTTCTCAATTCAACACTGAATGAATTACGTTGCCAAACCTGATATTTTCTATCTTTTAAATTTACTTTTATCTTCTTTACTAATTCAATATTTTCGTCTTTCAAATTTTTTATTATTTCTTTTGCTGTATAATGCAAAAAATCTCTTTGAACATCTGCTCGTTTATAACCATGTCTAATGCGCCAAATCATGTGAAAATGATTATCCATCAACACGAATGCATAGACATGTATCTTTTTTTTATCTGTCAGATATTGTAGAGATTGAACAATTATTTCTTTCTCATTCGTTTTCGATATCAGTGGAAG
>CAZPBT010000054.1:0-14667 GCA_964584555.1 uncultured Chitinophagales bacterium | reverse complement strand
TGGATTAAATATTTCGCTCCATGAATAAAATTCAATATTTAATAAGAAACTACATAAGGGGATGCCGTCGTCCAAAATACATCAATTATATTAAACAATTAGAAAGGTAAATCATCATCAAAAGTCGGTTCGGTCAAATTTGTATCTTGAACGGAATGTGTATCATCACTGCTGCTTTTTTGCGCATCACCGTAGTTTCCGACACCGGAAGTTTGTCCGGATGCCTCACGCTTTTCAAGCAGTTGGAAGTTTTCTACAACAATCTCAGTAGTATAACGTTTATTGCCATCCTTGTCATCCCATGAGCGAGTACGTAATTTACCTTCAATAAAAACATGACTGCCTTTTTTCAAAATTCTCTCTGCGCGTTCTGCTATTCCTCTCCACATCACGATGTTGTGCCATTCCGTTGTTTCGGTATAGCTGCCATCCTGATTTTTATAAACCTCATTTGTAGCAAACGGAAAATTACATACTGTAGTTGTTGCATTTACTTTGCGTACATCAGGGTCTTTTCCCAAACGTCCGATTAAAAAAACTTTGTTAAAACTCATGGCATTCCTGTTTAAATCAAAATTGTTTTCTTTGATATTAGTCAATAAACCTCCATACTAAGATAGAAATAATTTAGCTTGTTGCAAATAATTTCTGATAATTTTCGGAAAAGCATAGTTTTCCAGGGTGGTAATTTTGATTTTTTTAAACTGAAGTATGTCAGGAAAGAATTGCATAAGCTTTGTTTTTTCTTCTATTTCATAAAAATCGGCATAAATGATTTGATGCGAAAGTTGCTGTTTAGCAGTATAAACAGGTTTTAATTTTCTGAATTGTGATTTATCTTTTTCCGATTTTATTTCCACGTATGGAAATTCATATAACCCTTTCCAGATATCTTGCTGAGCACGTTGTACAATATACGTATAGCCTTTGTTTTTGTAGACAAAATAATAAAACGCTCGTTTCTGTATACTTATCTTTTTGGATTTTACGGGAAGCTCCCCGATTTTTTGCATTGTCAACGCACGACATTCATCCTGAAAAGGGCAGGCACTGCACAAAGGGTTTTTAGGTTTGCATACCAAAGAACCAAAATCCATGATAGCCTGATTGTAAGTAGCAGGATTTTTTTTATCCAGCAATTTCCGGGCAATAGTTTCAAATTGTTTTTTGCCTTGGTTCGTATCAATTGGCGTAAAAATGCCATACACTCTGCTTAAAACCCGATACACATTGCCATCCACAACTGCATGTGGAAGTCCATATGCAAAAGATGCTATGGCTGCTGCGGTATAACTGCCTATACCTTTGATTTTTATAATTTCTTCATAGCTTTTTGGAAATCTACCTTTGTGTTCATGTAAAACCTGTTGTGCTGCAGCATGCAAGTTTCTGGCTCTCGAATAATAACCCAATCCTTCCCACAATTTCAAAACTTCATCCAATGGTGCATTTGCCAATAAATTTATTTTTGGATATTTTTTTATGAAAGCCAGATAATAAGGTGTTCCCTGTTCAACTCTTGTTTGTTGCAAAATTATTTCACTTAGCCATATTTTATAAGCATCTTTCGTGTTTTTCCAAGGTAAATTGCGCAATTCCGGATTATACCATTCCAATAACTTTTTAGAAAAGGATTCCATGCAATAAATATAATGCGGATTATTAGAAATTGAAAAAACGAATGCTGAAAAAAAATAAAAGTATGGAGTTATTACTCATGCTTTGCTTGTAAAATTTGATACGAGCTGCTGTCTGTCAAAATAAAATAATTAGGGTTTAATTCGTTATAAGCAAAGTTTCCCCATTTTGTGATGAATATGTTCTTACTGTCTTTTATCCAGTCGTACTCATGAGGTGTCTCTTCAATAATGACACTGGTCGTCAAATGGAATTTAATTGTAGATAAAATCCAAAACTCATACGGAGTACCCCATGCCATGCCAAGTGTATCTAAGGGTACGTTGTTTAAAGGTAAAATTATTTTAGGCTGACGTGCAGATTTTGCCTTATCCATAATGCCATACATCCAGTTTATCCGTGCCGTATAGGGCGTATGTGTTTGATAAATTTGTATTAAACCTACAAGTAGTATTAACAATAAAAATGTATGGATAAGCACAGTATTTTTTATGTAGTTAAATAAGCTATAAACCAGAGGCAAAATGATAAATACAGAAAGCGGAAGGTATAAGTTTTCAATATAAAACAAATCAGCTCCCTGCGGATAATTTAAGTTGACTAAGGCTATATATAAAATGCAAACTATGACTAATAAAACAGCTGACAGATAATTTCTTTTTATTACCAGCAAAAACAAGCTAAAGCAAAATACAAGTGCCATTAAGTTGTATTGTTTCCACAGATTTTTGATAAATAATTGATGCGACGGATATTGAAGCATTATATCCCATTTCAACTTTTTCGGGTTTAACGATGATAATGCTCCGGCATCGTAATTGCTTTTCAAAAGAAAATATTTTGCAGTAAATAAAATCAAAAACAAAAGTGTGAGCCAAATAAGTAATTTGCGCTTTTCTTTTTGCGTAAGGAAGAAAAATACAACTATGTATAAAAATGGGAATACGATAACAGGATGAGAAAAAATGACCGGCATCAGCAATAGAAAAAGCATACCAATTTGACGAAATGTAAAAGCAGATGTGGTCTGTTTTTCCATGTAGGCAAAGAGCAAAAATAAAAATGCCATCCCCGGCATAAATTCAGACCCTGCCCAGTAGAACGTATGGCGTATTTGCAAGACCTGCGATAGCAATAAACAAGTTGCCAAATAATAGTTTCTGAAATAGAAAACCAATATCAAGAATATACAAAACTGTATTAACACAAATGAAAGTGAAAAAACTACTGAAATAAAATGCAGGGACAGTGCACCTTTTATTGCAATCAATGGCAGTATTTGAGGAATAGCGGCAGTGTAGCGATAATTGAAAATGGCAAATTTTGCAGTACGAACGAGAGTAAATAAATGAAAGCTTAAGTCGGTAAATGCGATCCGCTCTCTGAAAAAATAAAATGAAAAAATGGCCAATATTAGAAATGAGATAATTCCATAGAAAAGAAATAAGCTTCTGGATTTCATTTCTTATTTATTGCATATGAAACAAATCTTCAATTCCTGAAGGTTGTTCGCAAATAAAGCCTTCTGCATAATCTACATTGATCTGTTTGCCAAAAACTTTGTCTTTAGACAGTACATAATCCAAATAATTTTTTGTAGATATCGGAGTCTCAATTTCCGTACTTTCGGGATTGTAAAACTGCGTAGAAAATGCTTGTATGCAGGCTAATTTTTTTGAAGCGTAAGCAGTAATATCTATCGCAAAGTCAGGTTTTAAATAACTTTCCTGTATATAGCGAAATAATTTTTTGGCTCTCCAGAGTTGTTGATTTTTGCCTTCAACTTCAGTTTCTATTTTAATTAATCCGCTTAAAAAATTTGCTCTTGACACCAAATCTCCTCCACGCTTGTGGTCTGGATGTCTGTCATATACCGCATTGGCCAGAATAATTTCCGGTTGATATTTGCGAATTATAGTAATAACTTTTAAGAGATGAGCTTCATTGATTTCAAAGAAACCATCCCGAAATTGCAAATTTTCTCTGACTGTAATGCCCATAATATTTGAAGCTTTCTCTGCCTCTTCGTAGCGTGTGGCTACATTACCTCTGCTGCCCAGGCTGCCTTCTGTCAAGTCTACAATACCAACTTTGTAGCCTTTGTCAATATGCTTCATTATTGTGCCACTGCAAGATAATTCCACATCATCCGGATGAGAGGCAAATGCCAGTATGTCTAATTTTGGATTCATTATAGTATCAAAAGTAAAAATACGCTTATTCTATTTGATATTGTAATTTCAGCAGATTACTGTAAAGACCATTTTCCTTACTGCTGAGTTCATCATGTGTACCCTCTTCAACAATGACACCGTGATTCATGACAAATATTTTATCTACGGTGCGTATGGTAGAAAGCCGATGGGCAATAACGATTGTCGTTCGGTTTTCCATTAATTTATTCAATGCATCTTGTACTAATTTTTCCGATTCAGCATCCAGCGCACTGGTCGCTTCATCTAATAACAAAATTGCAGGATCTTTTAATATAGCACGAGCAATGGCAATGCGTTGCCTTTGTCCGCCTGATAATTTTACGCCTCTTTCGCCAACAATAGTATCAAAACCATCGGGGAATTTTCGGATAAAATCATATGCATTTGCTTTTATGGTAGCTTGTTTTATTTCTTCATCAGTTGCATTTGTCTTACCGTATGCAATGTTCTCCCGAATAGTACCACCAAATAACATCACTTCTTGTGGAACTAAAGCAATATTACTGCGCAACTCCTGCACATCATAAGCATAAATATCTTTTCCTGCTACTTTAATATCGCCGCTGTTAACCGGATAAAATCGGAGCAAAAGCTGTAAAATGGTTGATTTTCCTGCACCGGATGAACCTACTAAGGCTACCTTTTCTCCATTCCGAATATGCATGGAGATGTCGTGCAGTACTCCGGTTTCTTTTCTTGAAGGATAAGAAAAATTGACCTTATTAAATTCGATTTCTCCATTTATTTTTTGTAAAGGTACTTGCTCAATTTTAGTTTCTGACGGCATATCCAAGATGGAAACAATACGGTCTGATGAACCTAAAGCACTGATGATTTTGCCATACAAATCACCCATTCCTGCTAATGAACCTCCAATAAATACGGTAAAGAAAATAAAACTCAGAAGTTGCCCAACTGACATACTGGGCTCAACGTGTAAATAAAAATTATGAACATAAATACTCGCTTTATACAATACCATAATTAATACGGTCATTACGCCCACGATAAGAAATGAAATAAAAGCTCCCCGGAAAAGCGCAGCACGCAAGGCCAGATCTTTCACTGCTGTAATGCTTTTTACATAACGATTGCTTTCAAAATATTCATTGACATATGCTTTCACTACACTGATATTGTGAAATGTTTCATCCACTATAATATTCGACTGTGCCAAAGCCTGCTGTGTTCTGCTTGCATTGTTGCGAATATATCTTGAAAAAAACAAAGCCAATAGTACTAAAACCGGAATTGTACATAAAATAAAAAAAGTAAGTTCTTTGGAGGAAACGAAAACATAAACGATGCCAGCTAATAACGTTACCACTTGCCGCAAAAATTCTGCAATATTTAAAGATAGTGCATCCTGTACATTAGTGATATCACTGGAAATACGGCTGATAAGTTCACCCACTCTGTTGTTCTCAAAGAAGATAATGGGTGATGTGATAATTTTATTATAAACAGAAGACCGAATGTCTTTCAATACACGTTCGTTGGTTTGGGCAAAAATGTAAATTCTGAAAAATGAAAACACACCTTGTAATACGATAAACAACATAGTTACTTTTACGATATCCCAACTCGTTTTGCAATCAATCAGATATTTGCCGTTTATTTTAAATAATTGTACGGGAATACCTTGTGCAGTATCTGCCAATCTGGGCAATAGCATCGGAAGGATGAGCACCGTAAGACTTGAAAGTACAAGAAAAAGCAATCCCAGATAAAATGAAAACTGGTAAGGCTTGATGAAGCTGTAAACCTTTAAGCTTTTCTTTAACGAATCTTTGGATATTTTTGGTCGTTCTTTGCCGGAACTGAAAGGTGATGCCATCTGAAAAAAAATTGATGCCAAATGTAACCAATTTTAAGTACAGAATAGGGCTGTAAGACCAAATAAATTGTTAATTAAACACGGACACAGATGTTTTTAGCGTGTAAATATTGCTTAAGATGTGGGATGCTTATTTCTCCAAAATGAAAAATACTGGCGGCTAATGCCGCATCAGCTTTTGCCTGTAAAAATACATCTTCAAAATGTTTTTCCTTACCTGCACCGCCACTGGCTATCACAGGAATATGCAGGTTTTCTGAACACCATAAAGTAATATCTAAAGCAAATCCGTTTTTCGTGCCGTCATGGTTCATCGAAGTTAACAAGATTTCACCCGCACCTCTGTCTTGTGCTTGTTTTACCCATTCTTTTGTTTTTAGTGGCGTTGGTGTTCTGCCCCCATGAACATAAACCATCCACTCTTTATCTTGTTTTGTGTCAACAGCAAGCACAATGCATTGTGTGCCAAAATGGGCTGCAAGCTCATTGATTAGGTCAGGATTTTTTACCGCTGAGGAATTAACAGACACTTTGTCTGCACCGGCATTGAGCAAAGCATCTACGTCTTGTAACGTAGAAATTCCGCCTCCAACGGTAAAAGGGATATTGATTTTTTCTGAGAGCCTGCTCACTAATTCAACCAAGGTCTTTCGGTTTTCAACGGTAGCAGTGATATCCAAAAACACCAACTCATCGGCACCTTGTTCCACATATTTTTCAGCTAATTCTACTGGGTCTCCGGCATGAATTAAATCAACAAAATTGACGCCCTTAACCGTATGTCCGTCTTTGATGTCCAAGCAGGGTATGATGCGTTTAGTCAGCATGCAGCTTGTTTTTTTGATAATTTAAAATAGCTTCCCGTGTTTCAGCTTCGTACAAGGCTTTGCCAACAACTGCGCCATAGCATCCCAATTCTTGTAATTGCAGAATGTCTGCAAAAGTGGTTATGCCTCCAGAAGCAATCAATTTTATTTCCGCATATTCAGTAAGAATAGTGCGATATAATTCCAGTGAAGGTCCCTGCATCATGCCGTCTTTACTGACATCAGTACATAACACATAATCTATGCCTTCTTCAAAATAAAAATCCAGAAATTCGGTAATCGTTTTTTGACTGGTAGCTGCCCATCCTTCTATGGCAATTTTATTGTTCAAAACATCAGCTCCCAAAATGAGTTTTTCCTCACCGAATGCCCAAATCCAGTCGATAAATTCTTTGGGATTTTTTACAGCCAGACTGCCCGCACAAATCTGATTAGCTCCCGCATCAAATGCCTTTTGAGCTTGTTCTTTTGTTTTTATACCACCAGAAAAGTCAATAGTTAATCGGGTAGCTTTTGCAATTTCTTCCAATACATTCCAGTTGACGGTTTTGCCTTGTTTTGCTCCATCCAAATCAACTAAATGCAAATGAGAAAATCCGGCATCTTCAAAGAACAAAGCTTGTTCTACAGGATTTTCGTTATAGGTAACTTGCGTATTAAAATCACCTTTTGTAAGCCTGACGCATTTACCGTCTATAATATCAATTGCAGGAATAATTAGCATAAACCAATATCGGAAGTTTTTGCAGAATCGGGGTGTTACTATTTTATTAAGGGGAAATTTATTTGACTCAAAAGTAGATTATACCATGCTTGTATTTTCGAAAATAGTACAAGTATTAAAATATTGAAAACCATTATACATGTTTATTTAAACTAATATATAAATCAAAATTCATAGCTAAAAACCTATTGAGCTTATTTTAACATGTGTTAAAATAAGGTTATTAAGAATTGTTTTTGTATATTTGCCCTGATTTTTATAAATACTTGTTTTAGCAACTAAATTAAAATTATTGTATATGTCAGCAGAAAAAATTAAAATGGTCGATGGGCACTTGCATGTACCTGACGAACCGATTATCCCGTTTATTGAAGGTGATGGAACTGGTCCCGATATTTGGAAAGCATCTGTGCGTGTAATGGATGCTGCGGTAGAAAAAGCTTATGGTGGAAAAAGAAAAATACACTGGAAAGAAGTTCTGGCAGGCGAAAAAGCCTATAAACAAACAGGTTCATGGTTGCCGGATGAAACACTAACATCAATTGATGAACATCTTATTGCGATAAAAGGCCCTTTAACGACTCCTGTGGGCGGTGGAATACGCTCCCTAAATGTGGCACTTCGCCAGTTACTCGATTTATATGCCTGTGTACGCCCGGTTCGTTATTTTGAAGGAGTTCCCTCTAACTCAAAAGTGCCGGAGCAGGTGGATATGATTATTTTCCGCGAAAACACGGAAGATATTTATGCCGGAATTGAATGGTTGGAAGGTACGGAAGAATGTAACAGGGTAGTTGGTTTCTTGTTAAACGATATGAATGTCGGTAAAAAAATACGTTTCCCGGAAACATCATCTATAGGAATCAAGCCTGTTTCTAAAGAAGGTTCTGAGCGTTTGATTCGTGCTGCTTTGAAATATGCGTTACAACATAAACGCAAATCACTGACGTTGGTACACAAAGGCAATATCATGAAATTTACAGAAGGTAAATTTAAAGAATGGGGATATCAGTTGGCTGAGCGTGAGTTTGGTGATCAAGTATTTACATGGGCACAATACGACAGAATTTTAGCAGAAGACGGACAAGCAGCAGCAGATGAAGCACAAAAAGTGGCTCTGGCTGCGGGCAAAATGTTAGTGAAAGATGCCATTGCAGATAATTTCCTGCAACAAATCATTTTGCGTCCAAGTGAGTATGATGTCATTGCTACTTTAAACTTAAACGGCGATTATATTTCTGATGCACTTGCCGCATTAGTAGGAGGTATCGGTATTGCACCGGGTGCTAATATCAACTATCTTACAGGAAAAGCAATATTTGAAGCCACACACGGTACGGCACCGAAGTATGCCAATCAGGATAAAGTAAATCCAAGTTCTGTTATTTTGAGTGGCGTGATGATGTTCGAATTTATGGGCTGGCTCGAACCGGCTGAATTAATTTTGAAAGGAATGGAGAAAGCCATTGAGGCAAAAACAGTAACATACGATTTCCACCGCCTGATGGAAGGTGCGACATTATTGAAATGCTCAGAATTTGGCGAAGCCATTATTTCCCATTTCTAACTGTAAGTAAAATAGTATATTTAAGCCGGCATAATTGCCGGCTTTTTTTATCAGAAATATGCAAATTCATCCCCTGAATAATGAAAACGATATTGTAATGAAGACAATCCAGCCGGATGATATTCAAGAATTCTATGCGTTTTCAAAATACATATTCTATGAACTGAATGAATATACGATTGACACACCAGAGGAGTTTAGTCATGATATCGATATCGAAAAACAAAGAATAGAAAAATTTAATTTACCGGGCAATTTGCTGCTGGGTGCTTTTTATGATGGAAAACTCATAGGTGTCTTGGATTTTAACAGCAACAAAAGAAAGCGTATTAACCACTGGGGGAAATTTGGAGTCAGTATTCACCACGACTTTCAAAACAGGGGCATTGGGACAAAAATGGTACGTTTTCTGATTGAATGGGCGAAACAAAATGAGCAAACAAAGATGATATTGCTTTCAGTACATGCTAACAATGAGCGAGCCATTGCCCTGTACAATAAAATGGGATTTGTTCAATGCGGTTATTTCAAAAATTGTATCAGAGAAAAGGATAATTCCTTCACGGATTCCATAGATATGGTTCTATATCTTGATGCGTTATGAGCAAAAAAATCATGATTTTCTATTTGCTGAATCCGCCCGTTCACGCTTTCAAAACAATTTATCCACTTTCCGTTTTTTTATTTGCATTTATTTTGTCTGCTGTCAAATAAATAATTAGTTTAGTTGTGCAGATTTAGAAAACGATAAAACACACTCTTGTGGCAAAGCAAAAAAAACAATTAAAACACATCGCAATAGCCGGAAACATTGGCTCCGGTAAGACAACACTCACAGAAAGGCTGGCAAAACACTACGGTTGGGATCCTCGCTTTGAAGACGTGGAAAATAATCCTTACCTCAATGATTTCTATCAGGATATGCCCCGCTGGTCATTCAACTTGCAGATTTACTTTTTGAATAGTCGCATGCGCCAGTTGATTGAAATACAGGAAGGCTCTGAGATTGTTATTCAAGACAGAACCATTTATGAAGATGCCTATATTTTTGCACCCAATCTGCACGAAATGGGCTTGATGAGTACACGTGATTTTGAAAACTATTTCAGCTTTTTTAAAACGATTTGCAAAAAAATTAATCCTCCAGATTTATTGGTTTATCTCAAAGCATCTTTGGGTACTTTGGTGAGTCAGATTGAAAAGCGAGGCAGAGATTATGAAGATAATATCCGCTTAGATTATTTGAAACAATTGAATCACTATTACGACAACTGGATCGATAATTATAAAGAAGGTCCGCTTTTGATTATAAATGTGGATGACTTGAACTATGCCGATAAACCGGAAGATTTGGGTAAAGTCATCGAAAAAATTGATGCGGAGTTATTCGGTTTATTTTAATTTTTTATCTTATTTATTATGAACAAAGACAGCATTTCTGATATGATAAATGCCGTTAAAGCATTTCATGAAAAGAATGGTTTTGATATAGCCACTAAAAGCGACTCGACCATGTTTTACCGTCAAAATATGCTGATGGAAGAGCTGGGCGAAATCAGTGAATGCCTGACTAAAGGAAAGGGAAATATAGCAGAAGAACATGCCGATTTATTTATTTTATTATTAGGCAATTGCATCGTGATGGATATTGATATTGAGCAGGAATTCTGGCAAAAAATGGATAAAATCATGCAACGTCCCTCTAAAAATGTTGCCGGATTTAATCGGGTGAGCGAATGGGAAAAGTAAATGCAAGGAGTGTAGTCATTGATAATTTTTGATTAATACGAGAAAAATTTTTCTATTTTCATATTTTAATATTTGTTATTAAAGTATATCATTTATCATTTATCATTTATCATAACAAATATTTACCTGCACTAAACATCAGCCGATAAGTATAATTGAAGCTAAACTGCAAAAAAGCATGGGATGGCAAAAATCGGCAGCCGTGCGAGTGCTTTAGCGCAGAGCGATATTTTTGCCTTGTCTTTTTTGGGTACTTTTTTTGACTAAGAAAAAAAGTACCTAAACAAACAGAGTAGCTCAACATTCATCATTCAACATTCAACATTCAACATTCATCATTCATCATCCAACATTCAACATTCATCATTCAACATTCAACATTCATCATTCAACATTCAACATCATCAAGTTTTATCTTAACATAATAATCCAATTTGTTTATAGTTTAAGAGATTCAGTATTTTTATGCTGAAAATAGTATATCATGTTACAAACTTCAGATGCTCTAAACAGAGTTACCGAATCAGCCACAATTAAAATGGCACAACTTAGCCGCGACTTGGCCGCCAAAGGCGTAAATGTAATCAGCTTATCATTAGGCGAACCCGATTTTAATACACCTAAACATATCAAAGAAGCTGCTAAGGCTGCCATTGACAGTGGTAAGTACGATTCTTACTCACCTATTTCCGGTTACTTGGATTTGAAACAAGCGATATGCGAAAAATTAAAGCGGGATAATAATCTGGATTATAAACCGGAAAATATTGTAGTGTCAACAGGTGCAAAACAATCTTTGGCAAACTTGTTTATCGGCTTTTTAAATCCGGGTGATGAAGTTGTTATCCCTGCACCATTCTGGGTTTCTTATCCCGAGCAAGTGAAACTTTGTGGTGCTACTCCGGTTTATATACCTACCACGGTAGATGCAGATTTCAAAATGACAGCGGAGCAATTGGAAAATGCCATCACGCCAAAAACAAAATTTTTGGTTTATTCTTCGCCGAGCAACCCCACAGGCTCTGTATATACCAAAGAAGAAATAGAAAGTTTTGTGCAAGTACTGGAAAAATATCCGCACGTATATGTTATTTCCGATGAAATATACGAGCATATCAATTATACCGGAAAACATGTGTCTATAGCTGAATTTCCGGGCATGAAAGACCGCACCATTATTGTAAACGGGCAAGCGAAAGGCTATGCCATGACGGGCTGGCGAATTGGGTATATTGCAGCTCCGGCATATATTGCCAAAGCCTGCGATAAATTGCAAGGACAAATTACTTCAGGCACAAATTCCGTGGCGCAACATGCTACCATTACGGCACTGTTGGGCGACCAAGAACCCACTCACCAGTTTCGTATTGCTTTTGAAAAACGCAGGGATTTGGTTTTAGGCATGTTGAAAGAAATACCCAATGTAAAATGCAATATTCCGCAGGGTGCGTTTTATGTTTTCCCGGATGTGAGTGCCTATTTTGGTAAAGATTTTAACGGCGAAAAGATAAAAGATGCCGACGATTTGTGTTTGTACTTGTTGCACGAAGGACATGTGGCAGCCGTGAGCGGAACAGGTTTCGGCGCACCGGAGTGTATTCGTTTTTCGTATGCCGCTTCCGATGAAAATCTGATTGAAGCCTTCAAAAGAGTAAAAGCAGCTTTAGAGAAATTAGCATAAGATTTCTTATGTTCCGCTTGCCATCACCCTTAGTACAACTACACGATAACTTGTTTTCTCAAAAGAAAATCAAACTCTATCTGAAACGTGATGAGCTGATACATCCTGTAGTATCCGGTAACAAATGGCGTAAGCTGAAATACAATATGCAAGCAGCGCAAAACCAGCATAAAAAAATATTGCTTACAGTTGGTGGTGCATATTCTAATCATTTAGCAGCCACAGCATGTGCAGCTAATTACTTTTCATTACAAAGTACAGGCATTGTAAGAGGAGAGGAGCTGAATGTAAATTCTAATGCTAATCTGAGAAGATGCGTGGAGTATGGCATGAAATTGGTTTTTGTGAGTCGTGAAGTTTATAGTAAACGATATAACCCGGATTTTTTTCAAAATTTTATAAACGAATTTCAACCCGAATTCGATGATGTTTATGCTATTCCGGAAGGCGGTGCCAATACACTTGCTGAATATGGTTGTCGCGAAATACTAGATGAAATCCGAATGAAGTTCGATTATTTTTGTACAGCTGCCGGTACTGGTGCTACTGCAAGAGGACTTTTAACAGGTTTGAATGAAAATCAAAAATTGCTCGTTTTCCCTGCATTAAAAGCACAGGATTATTCTTTTTTGATAAATCAAAATAGTAAACAAGTTGAAATCATTTCGGATTATACTTTTGGTGGTTTTGCAAAAACAGATAAAGATTTACTGGACTTCATGACTGATTTTTATGCCAAACACCAAATTCAACTTGACTATGTTTACACCGGTAAAATGCTTTTTGGGATTTATGATTTGATAAAAAATGATTATTTCAAACCTGACAGCACCCTCATTGCACTTCATACCGGAGGCTTGGATAATGCTGCTTACCCTGAACTTTAGAGTATGTTCTGATATTAAACACAAGTGGTTGGACTGAATAAATTTTTGTAAGACCACATTCAAATTTAATAGCGAATTAATATTATTAAGCACTTAAACAGCATTTTATTATTAATTTTAGTAAAAAAATATCTTATCGAAATTCCTTTATTCTTTATTTATCGAATTTTTTTAATGATATAAATAAAACTAATGAAAAATAGAATCTTGTTGGCAGAAGACCATTCAATTGTTATAAGTGGAATTAAAATTATTTTTTGATTTAGAATTTCAGGGTTATACTCTGGATGTAGTAGGAGATGGAGCCACCTTGATGTCAGCACTAAAAATGAATAATTATGATTTGGCTATTCTCGATTTGCATTTACAAGACGGCGATTCTTTTCATTTAATTAAAGATATCATCAGTATTTATCCAAATTTGAGTATACTTGTTTTTACTGCAGAATCCGAAAATATCTATGCACAACAATTATATAAGGAAGGGGTAAAAGGATATTTGAACAAACAAGCTAACGAAAATGAAATAATCTCCGCCATTCGTACAGTACTAAATGGGAATTTTTATATTAGTGAGTCATACAAACATACGTTATTCCTTAATGATAAAGCTCATCAAGCCCCAAATCCGTTTTCGCTATTATCACATCGAGAACTGGAAATAATTAAATTGATGTTAGCAGGGAAACGCACTCAAGAAATTTGTCATGAACTGAATCTGCAGCCTTCTACAGTATCAACTTTTAAAAGTAAAATATTTACAAAACTGAACATATCCAATATCATTGAGCTAAATGAACTTTCAAAGAAATATTTTTAAGTAACTTTTTACACAAAACAATATTCCCTAAATTTTTTCCATCTTATTAGTATTTACAGAATAGAAAAAATTCTATACCGGATTAAAAGAAATTCTACTGCGTATAGGCTGCAACTAAATTAATATTGCAGTATATTTTGGATTGAGTCTATTTGTTCAAAATCAAAATAAACTTGTAAAAATCAAAACCTAAAATGATGTTTAACCATTCGACACTATTTACAAATAAACATGCTGCATACGAAACAATATGCAAGAAAATGTTTGTCGGACAAACCATTCAGGAGCTTATCTATGGCGAAATTGATTATCATACTGCAAAAAAGAAAAATTTTATTGGACTGCCGGAATCTTGCAAGACAATTTACAATGAAATTGATACTATAGATATTGCTTTCTATTTAAAAACGGATAAGCAGCTAATTTGTATTTCTTGGGATAATATGTTTACAAGTTTCGGACTCCGTGCTGACGTTCAGGATAAGACACAAGGAATTAATGATTTTGAAAAAAAATGGGATGTATCTAAAATAAGAAATGGAAACCATTTGTAGGACTAAAAATTGTTGATTTTAAAATTATGTGGTTAGAATCACAGTTAAATACTGTAAAATCAAGCATTAGGCCAACACTTAGTCCTCAAACATTTAAAATTACGACAGAAAATAACAAATCGATTTATATCACCGCAGCAGAAATTAACGAATGTACTTTAGATTAT
>CAZPBT010000053.1:0-14722 GCA_964584555.1 uncultured Chitinophagales bacterium | reverse complement strand
CTCTATTGTTCTTGATTTTTTGCTCCACTTTTGTATCAAGACAAAAGTGGAAAAACAGATTTTGAAAACTTCCAGAAAAGAAATAAACCAATCACTCTTACACCACCCGCACCCGCTGTATTTTTTTATCTCTTTCATGTCGGGCAATGGCAAAACCAATAAGCTGTTCTATTAAATCGGCATAAGGCACACCACTGTTTTCCCACAACTTGGGATACATGGAAATAGAAGTAAAACCAGGCAAAGTATTGGGCTCATTGATAATCACTTCATCGTCAGCGGTCAAAAATACATCCACACGGCTCATGCCCTCCAACCCCAATGCCTGATAGGCACGAAGTGCAGTAGCTCTTACTTTAGTGAGTTGCGTTTCACTCAGATGTTCAGCAGGAATAGTGATTTGAGCATTGTCATTCACATATTTATTCTCAAAATCATAAAAACCTTGCAGCATTTTTACCTCGCCTGCCGTGCTCACTTTGGGAGCTTCGTTGCCAAAGACAGCACACTCCAGTTCCCTGCCATGTATACCTTGCTCTACCAATACCTTCGTATCGAAACGAAAAGCTAATTCCAGCGCAGTATTAAACTCAGTGGCATTCGTGCATTTTGAAACACCCACACTCGAACCCATATTGCAAGGTTTTACAAAGAGCAAATTGCCCAGCTCAGCCTGTACATTATCATAGCTGATTTCAGCTCTTTCATGTTTATAAAATACCATACCTTTTGCGTACCCAATACCGGCATCACGCAGAATACGTTTAGTAAAATCTTTGTCCATCGCCACAGCAGAACCCAACACTCCTGGACCGACGAATGGAATATCCATTTGTGTAAAAATGCCTTGAAGCGTGCCGTCTTCTCCGTTTGGCCCATGGGTAATCGGAAAAATTACGTCCAAATCATCTAAGAAAGTGGCATTAGCTAAGCGGATTATTTTATTTTTTTCATTGCCAAAAACCACGGCAAGCTGTACACCCGATTTGCCGATTACACAACTTTTATCTTGTAAATTATCTTCGGTTTCTGCATACCATTTGCCATCGGGAGCAATGCCGATAAGCGTAACACGATGTTTGTTTTTGTCAATAGCATTAAAAATATTTCGTGCCGAAACAATAGATACTTCATGTTCAGGACTTTTTCCACCAAATACTAATCCGATATGCATGTGTTGATTTTTTTTGACAAAAATAATTCATTGTCAATTACTTTTTTAAACAAAATTCAGATATCCTAAATTTACACTAACTTAGAATCGAAAAACTCAATGCACATGAAAAATATGCTCCTACATTTATTAATGCTGTCTACTAGTTTCTTATTTGCTCAAAAAAATTATCAGATATTTCAGCCCAACCTCACACGTAATGTAATTATCTATACACCCCGCAATTTCAATCCGAATGAAAACTTGCCCTTAGTAATTAATATGCATGGTTTCCTGACTACGAATAGTTTTCAGATGGATTATACGAAATTTAATAATACGGCTGATACAGCCAGATGCATAGTGGCTTATCCGCAGGGTAAAGATTTGCGTTGGAATTCGGGAACATTTTTTGGTATACCGTCTGCTGCAGATGATGTAGGTTTTCTGGCTGATGTAATGGATTTATCTGCAGTGTTATTCAATACAAATTTGCGCAAAGTATATGCAGCCGGCTATTCGGCAGGCGGTTTTATGTGTTATAAACTGGCCTGTGATTTAACAAACAGAGTTGCTGCAATTTCACCTAATGTAGCAAGTATGTTGCTCGACAATCTTGCTACTTGCGTGCCTGCCCGTCCCATGCCGATTTGTGCCTTTAACGGAAGTGCAGACCCGATAACAGCCTATAATGGCATTCCGTTTAATTTTCCCGGGATAGATTCAGTAAAGCATTTTTGGCAAATAAAAAATAATTGCGATCAAATTCCGGTGACAGATACCTTGCCGGATTTGCAAAATGACGGCACTCGTGTTGTACGCTACACTTATACCAACTGTATGAATGCCACACAACAGGTATTTTATAAAGTCTTAAACGGAGGGCATACCTGGCCGGGAGCTGATGATGTGTTTTTGGGATTAATCGGTAAAACCACCCGCGATATTGATATGAATAATACGGCATGGAATTTTTTTAAAACTAAAGAAATTCCCATACAGTTGGTTTGTGATGTACCTCAAAACCTGCAAGCTGTTTTTGTATCAGTCGATTCGGTGCAGGTCAGTTGGGAGGCTATTGCAGGGGTAAACACGTATAGAGTAGCATTGGTTGATGACAGTGAACGGGTTCATTTTTTTGAGACAAATGGAAATGAAATGGGCTTGACTTTAAATCCGGCTAAAAGATACAAATGGAATGTTGCTTCAGTATGCAGCAGTGGTTTTCACAACTGGACTACTACACGAAATTTAAATCAATTACCCACTTCACTAAAAAATATTTCCAATCATATTTTGCATGTTTTTCCCAATCCGGCTACAGATGTCTTGCATATAGATTTACGGCAAAATCAGATAAAATCAGCTCAGGTGATTATTTATGATGAAGTTGGTAAGGTTGTTTATCAGGAAGAAAAAAGTTTGGTCAATACGCTGGATATTTCTTTTTTAGCTGCAGGTAATTATTTTTTAGAAATTAAATCTCTGTCAGATTTGTATATAGCAAAATTTATTAAATCATAATATATGTACCAATATACTGTACGCATAAATTTAGATAAATGTATGGAAGCAAACTGGCTTACCTACATGCTGGAAAAACATATTGGGGATGTGTTGGATACCGGATATTTTTCTCAGGCATCATTAAAAAAGATAGTAACGGAAATAGAAGGCAATAGAGTTGAATACAGTGTGGAATATCTTGCTGCATCTCTGTCAGCTATAGAAGAATACAGGGAGAAATGTTCACCGGCTTTGCAAAAAGATGTACTGGATAAATTCGGCAATAAATTTACTGCGGAAAGAGAAGTACTGATTATAATTAAATCCTTTTAAATTTGTAAAAAAAACAGCACATGGAAATTCTACAAAAAGATGATGGTAAAGAAGGAATGTTTTATATTGAACAAAATCATAAACTGCTTGCCGAACTGACTTACGAGTGGTCGGGTAATAAAATTATAATCAACCATACAGGGGTTCGCGAAGAGTTGGAAGGGCAAGGTATTGGTAAAAAACTGGTACTAAAAGCGGTGGATTGGGCAAGAGCAAACAACATAAAAATCCTGCCGATTTGTCCTTTTGCCAAACGTGTTATGGAAAATAATGACACATATCAGGATGTGCTTTTTTAAACAAAATACAGATTATTCATGGAAGAAAAAGAAATTATAAAAGAATATACTAACGGTGAAATTACCGTGAAATGGCAGGCTTCAAAATGTTTGCATTCTGCAAATTGTGTGCGTCATCTTTCAGCTGTTTTTAAACCTAAAGAACTACCTTGGGTACAGATGGATAATGCTTCAAGTGATGAAATCAGAAATGCTGTGAGCAAATGCCCGTCAGGAGCATTGACTATTAAATAGTTTTACATACATTTTGTTGTGATCTTTATTTTATGCACAATTTAGTGTTTAAAATCCCTGTTTTATATGTAGGATTCCGTATTTTCGTATTTCTTTTTTTGAATTTAAAATAATGCAAATGACTATTGAGAGTGAATTGATTTTAAATCCGGATGGTAGTGTTTATCATCTTAATTTATTGCCGGAAGATATTGCAGACACAATCTTTTTAGTAGGGGACCCTGACAGAGTGGAAGAAGTATCCCGCTACTTTGATAAAATGGAAGTGCAAAAACAAAAACGAGAGTTTGTTACACACACGGGATATGTGGGTAATAAACGGGTTACTTGTTTATCTACGGGTATTGGCACCGATAATATTGACATCGTGATTACAGAACTGGATGCATTAGTCAATATGGATTTAAAAACTCGTCAACCTAAAGCAACATTGTCAGCTCTCAATTTAATCCGAATTGGTACTTGCGGTGCATTGCAGGAAGATATTGATATTGATACTTATTTAGCCAGCGAGTTTGGGGTAGGGCTGGATGGGCTTTTGGGCTTTTATGATTTTTCAAATACAGAGGAAGAAGAAGCTATGCTGGCTCCTATAGTGCCAATCGTAAGCAAACTGGGTGTGCATCCTACGATTATCAAAGCCTCTGACAAACTGCTGAATACGGTAGCTAAAGATGTTCGCTGGGGAGTAACACTCACCAACTGCGGCTTTTACGGCCCACAGGGACGCACTGTGCGTATCGCACCCAAAGACAAAAAATATATTGATGAATTATCTGCCATCACTCTTACGGGCAATCGCAAGCTGACCAATATGGAAATGGAAACATCCGGTATTTATGGTTTAGCAAAATTAATGGGACATCATGGCTTATCGCTTAATGCCATTATTGCCAACAGGGTAAGAGGTGTATTCAGCAAAGATCCACATGCGGCTACCGATAAACTGATTCGTTTTGTCTTAGAAAAAATTACGGAGATTTAAGCCAGCGAGATGGAAGAAAATCCGGATATACAAAAGCAGTTGCTCCTGGATATTGTAAAAATACAAATGCCTTATGGCAAATTTAAAGGTACCTTGCTATGTGATATTCCGGTGCATTATTTAGAGTGGATGGCAAGAACAGGATTTCCGAAAAATAAATTAGGCAGTCAGCTGGCGACTGTTTATGAAATAAAAGCAAACGGATTAACAGAGATTATTGATAAACTGAAGAAGATGGTTAAGTGATAGGCAATTGGTTATTAGTTATTGGTTATTGGTTATTAGTTATTGGTTAATTGGTACATTGGTAAATTAAGAACATTAAAATAAGTGAAACGCAAGATAAAATATTACCGTTTGGTTTGGTTAAAGTATGATTTACCGGCCGGGTTATCTGTGTTTCTGGTGGCATTGCCGCTATGTTTAGGAATTGCTTATATCTCCAATGCACCTATTTATGCCGGCATATTATCAGGGGTAATCGGTGGCATTGTAGTGTCGCTTATCAGTGGCTCAGCCTTGAGTGTTTCAGGGCCGGCTGCCGGCTTATCTACAGTTATTGCCGCTGCCATCCTATCTCACGGCGATTATCGTGTTTTTTTATTATGTGTAATCGTTGCCGGTATTTTTCAATTGCTGCTGGGAGTGCTCAAACTTGGTTTTATTACCAACTATATCCCGTCATCCGTTATCAAAGGCATGTTGGCTGCTATTGGAATATTGCTTATTTCCAAACAAATTCCGGTTGCGCTGGGCTATAATAAGCCGGACTTCTGGCAAAGCGGTTTTTTGGATTTATTCACTACCAATGATTTTCTTACCAATATCAATGAATTTAATCACCATGTTACCCGTGGCGTTGTCATTATTACCTTATTTTCCATTGGTGCATACTGGCTCTTTTCCAATACATCACTAATCAAAATAAAATCGATACCTGTACCGCTGATTATCGTAATTATCGGAATTGTACTTTATCTCATTCAGTTTTATTATGTAGATGAAGGGGCAGTAAAGCCATCCCAATTAGTCGCTATTCCGGATAATATGTTTGCCCAGTTGCAGTTCCCGAAATTTTCCATGTTGTTTTCGTCGGTAAAAGTATGGAAGGATGGTATTACCATAGGTTTGCTGGCTACTCTCGAAACATTGTTATGTGTAGAGGCTGTAGATAAACTGGATAAGCACAACCGCATTACACCCATCAACAGAGAGCTGATAGCACAAGGCGTAGGCAATATCCTTTGTGGCATGGTAGGTGCTATCCCAATTACAGCGGTAGTAGTAAGAGGCTCTGCAAATATAAATGCCGGAGCTCGCACAAAATTATCGGCATTTACGCATGGGGTATTCTTGCTGTTGTCTGTTTTGTTTATCCCATTTATTCTCAATTTAATTCCTCTGGCTTCATTAGCTGTAATCCTGATTATTACAGGTTATAACCTGACCCGGGTATCCTTATTCAAAAACATGTTTAAGTTGGGATGGGAGCAGTTTATCCCATTTGTTGCCACTATTTTGGTTATCTTGTTTACTGATTTACTAATGGGTGTCAGTATAGGTTTGTTGATTTCTGTGTACTTTATTATACAGCACAATTTTACAGCGCAATACAAAGTAGAAGATAAATTTGAAGACGGACATAAAATCATCCGCATATTTTTAAATACAAATGTGAGTTTTTTAAATAAAGTAAAACTGCGCGACACACTCGAAAATATTCCGGATTATAGCAAGCTCTTAATTGACGGCAGAGACTGTATGTTTATTGATTATGATATTCTCGAGATAATCTCAGAATATGAAGTTAAAGCCAAAGACCGTCATATTACCATGCAATTAGAAGGCATACAACGTGTGGAAACCGCTGCCATGCATTAAAAAAATGGTGGTAAAAAGAATGCGTTTTTAATCTTGATTTTAGATTGAAAATGCTTACTTTTACACCATGTTGGATAAGTATTTGCAAATATTGCTCGAGAAACACAGTTGTGTGATAGTGCCGGGATTTGGGGCGTTTTTAGCGCATTATAAACCGGCTGAAGTTAACCTTAAAGAAAATAAAATTTATCCACCTTCAAAGTCAGTCGCATTTAATAAAACTTTGCAATCTAATGATGGAATTTTGGCTAATGCTATTGCTGAAAATGAAAACATTGGCTATAATGATGCCTTGCAAAAAATTGCCGTAGAAATCAGTTTTTGGGAAAATTCAATTCTCCAAAACAAAAGTTTATTATTGAAAAATATCGGGAGATTTATAGTTGATGAAAACAGGAATCTCATATTTGCACCATTCGATACCAAAAATTATTTAGCTGAAAGTTTTGGTTTGCAGGCTGTTTCCATAGAGCCGATAAAGAGGCTGAAAGATGCGGTTAAACCAATCAATGAAAATGAGATAAAGAAAAGCAAATTTCGTTTTTCAATATTGAATGCAATGGTAGCAATAACAGTGCTTACGTTCATCGTATTGACAACTTTAGTTAATGTTTTGCAGTCAGGAACAGAGCAAGTGAGCTTAGCTTCTTTGTTTCCATTTTCATCATCAGCACCAGCAATTAAACAAGAGCATGTAGCACTTCAACCTAAAAAGAAAGAATTAACCGCTGTGCCTCCAAAGTATGTAGTTGTAGATAATGTGAGTTATCCTACGGCAATTGCAAAAGAAGAAAATGAAACGACTGTAGAAATTTCAAATCAACCATCAACAACACAAATAGCGTCATCAGCTGCCGTGGCAAAAAACAGTACAGGAAAAACGTATGTGGCTATTGGCGCATTTTTCTCAGAGGCATCCACGCAGGATGTTGTAAAAAAAGCAGAATCTGAGGGCTTTACCACAAAACTTTATAAAGATGCTAAACGCTATAAGGTTTTAATTGAGTTGAATAAATCTGACTTAGCACGCAAACTTCCACTTATCAAGTCAGAAGTGAATGCCAATGCCTGGGTGTATTGTTCAGATTGCATGATTCCCTGATTTCAGAAAATGATAGCATGTAATCATATCGTCAAAGCCTACGAGAGTTTGCAAGTACTCAAAGATGTATCCTTTCAAATTGAAAAAGGCGAACTGGCTTGTATTGTTGGGCCATCCGGAGCAGGCAAAAGTACGCTCTTGCATATCATCGGTACATTAGATAAAGCAGACTCCGGCGATGTGATTATTGACGGACAATCTATTAATGAGTTGTTGAAGCAACAGGATATTGTCGCCGAATTCAGAAATCAGAAATTGGGATTTGTCTTTCAGTTCCATCATCTTTTACCTGAATTTACTGCCTTGGAAAATGTCTGTATTCCGGCCTATATAGCTAAGAAAAGTGAAGCAGAAGCAACACGAAGAGCAAAAGAATTACTCGATTTTATGGGGCTTGCTGACCGTATGCAACATAAGCCCAACCAGCTTTCGGGCGGAGAGCAGCAACGCGTTTCGGTAGCCCGTGCATTGATAAATAATCCCTTGGTAGTATTGGCAGATGAGCCCACCGGCAACCTCGACAGCGAGCGCAGTGAAGAGTTGCATCAGCTCTTTTTCGATTTGAAAAAACAATACCACCAAACATTTGTTATTGTAACCCACAACAATAGCCTCACCCTGCAAGCCGATAAGGTATTTTCTATGAAAGACGGAGAGTTGCTGAAATAAAAAAATGACCTTGGAAGGATTCGAACCCTCAACCCTCAGAGCCGAAATCTGATATTCTATCCAATTGAACTACAAGGCCATTTTCAGACGGGCAAAGGTAAAAATTATTTTGCTATCTTTCACAGTCTGAATTATCTGTTTTACTATCAAAATTAAAATATGAATCCTCGTACAGTAGCTGAAACCCTGAATATCCACACTGAACTCGTCATGCCAGGACATACCAACCCGATTGGCAATTTAATGGGAGGCAATTTGTTGAGCTGGATGGATGTATGCGCCGGTATTTCTGCTATCAAACACAGCGGAGGTATTTCCGTTACAGCAAGTTTGGACAATGTATCCTTCAATTTGCCCATAAAAATGGGCGACATTGTGGTGTTGAAATCTTGTGTAACACGTGCTTTCAATACATCCATGGAAGTGATTTGTGAGGTGTTCATCAAAAATGTAAAAACATTGGACGAAACTAAAAGTCACGAAGCTTTTTTTACATTCGTCAGCCTCGATTTTGAATCCAAACCGATTCATGTACCTCCTGTCATTCCCGAAACAGAACGTGAAAATGCATTATACGAATCAGCTTTACAAAGAAGAGAGTTGCGCCTTATCAATGCCGGAAAACTAAATGCCAAAGATGCCATTTATCTTAAGCGTGAATTAATGAAAGATTGGGATGATACAGAAAATGTGATTTAAATCTTCCTGAAAAAAAACAATAAGAGTACCCGAGGCGGGACTTGAACCCGCACAGCCTTGCGGCCACAGGATTTTAAGTCCTGCGTGTCTACCATTCCACCACCCGGGCAACTTATAATTAAGTTGTAAAAAAGTAGGATACTTTTTTAAGATAAACTATGAGCGGAAGACGAGACTCGAACCCGCGACCCTCACCTTGGCAAGGTGATGCTCTACCAACTGAGCTACTTCCGCATATATTTTTAAAGAACGGACTGCAAAAATAGCATGTTTTTTCTAAAATACAATACTTCCAATGTAAATTTTATGAGAATTTGAATCAGTTTGGTTGATTAAGTTATTTACTCTAAATTTTAGAAAATGTTCTGTGCTTTATAATCATTACAAAAGAAAGAAGTACAAATGTTAGACGGTTAGATATACCACAAGAGGTTTAGTTTTATGAAATGTGCAGTTCCGATTATTTCGGAATAGCAGTAAAATCAATGATATTGGGCTTTAGCGTTGCTCATTGATTTTACTGCGGTTGTCCAGACTTTTAGGTCGGGACATATTTCCTTAAATTTCATAAATGCTATTGTCTACTTTTGGCATCAAAAGTAGGATAAAAAAATGTATAAAGATAAGTTAAAGAAATGCTGATAGTGAATAGCATGCATGCTTAGCTGTAAAAACAATATTCTGGGATATGAATTATCCCAATTTAAACAACCTTTTCGCATTCGCTGTCGTATGATTAGCTATCTCCTCATAGCTCATTTCATAAACAGTGCATAGCATTTCTGCAACCAGTTGGGTATATGCACTTTCATTGCGCTTGCCCCGATGTGGAACTGGAGGCAAATAGGGCGCATCGGTTTCCAATACGATATTATCCAGAGGGATGTGCTTTAATGTATCACGTAGATTGGTATTTTTATACGTAACTACTCCACCGATTCCTAGATAAAACCCAAGCTTTAGTATTTCTTTTGCCTCTTCCACACTTCCGGTAAAACAATGAAATACACCTGTTGGATTGCTGCTTCTGTTTTTTAGCAATTCTATCAAAATATAATTTGACTCCCGTGCGTGAACTGCTATCGGTAAATCAAATTCAAGTGCCCAGTCACATTGTTGATGAAATGCTTCTTTTTGTATTTCGAGCGTAGATTTATCCCAGTGCATATCTATGCCGATTTCGCCAACGGCAACAAATTTTTGTTTTTGCAGATATTCATATACCAGTGCAAGTTCTTTGGTATATGTGTCAGGTTTTACATAACAAGGATGCAATCCCATCATGGGCAGGATTTGTTCAGGATATTTTTCACAAACTTCCAACATGGGTGTAATTGTACTGCTGTCCACATTGGGTATCAGTAATGGTGAAACACCTGCAGCAAAGGCACGCTGTATCATGGCATCTCTGTCGGATTGAAACTGACGTTCGTATAAATGAGTGTGTGTATCTATTAGTGGTGATGAAGCATGCATAAGGGTTGTAAATTTATAATGCCTGAAAGTTAAAGGCTGTATTTTGTTCTAAAAACAAAGGTAAACTATATTTCAAATGCGGAAAACTTTTTTCGTTATCATGCAATACAATAATATCACCCGATTGGCATTTTAATAAATTAGATAAACATTTTTCTTTAGTCTGCCGGGTGTCAAAATCACCGGGCATCAATGTCCAAAGTAGAATTTGAGCAGGAGTCCGGCAATAAAAATGACCATACGGAGGTCTGAAATAGTTGATGTCATTCCCGGAAATATCTTTTAGTACAGCTTCTCCTTTTTCAAAATTATGTAAATATTCTTTTGTGTTAAACCAGCTTGCTTTTAAGTGTAAATAACCGTGATTGCCTATTGTATGACCATCTTCAATTATATTTTCCACCAAACCGGGATATTTAAACGCATTTTCACCTAAGCAAAAAAATGTTGCTTTTGCATTGTACTTATTTAATTCAGATAATACCCATGGTGTTATTTCGGGATGTGGACCATCATCAAATGTCAGATATACAGAGCAGTTAGTATTAGGTTTGCACCACGTAATATTTTTTGGTGAAATCTGATTTAGAAACTGTGGCAATTGTACAAAATACAAAGTCTGTGATTTGAGTGTTACAAGATACAAAATAACACTTTCTGAAAAATATCAATTAAAATTAAACTGACTAAGCGTTAAACTGCCTTATTTCTTAGTATTTTTGAGGTTTGTTTAAAATTCAATTTTATGTCTGTTCGTGTTCGTTTTGCTCCAAGTCCCACGGGAACCCTGCATGTTGGCGGTGTCCGTACGGCTTTGTATAATTATTTGTTTGCAAAAAAAAACAAGGGAACTTTTATTCTTCGTATTGAAGATACCGATCAGAACCGATTTGTACCCGGTGCGGAAGAATATATCATGCAAGCACTGGCTTGGTGTGGTATAAAGATTGATGAAGGCATTGCAGAAGGCGGACAATTTGGTCCTTATCGTCAGAGTGACAGAAAACAATTGTATAAGCAATATGCCGACGAACTGGTGAAAAACGGACATGCTTATTATGCTTTCGATACGCCCGAAGAACTGGATTTGCTGCGAAAATCAAATGCTAATTTTTCATACAACGTACATAACAGGTTAAACCTCAAAAACAGTCTGGTACTTTCTGCAGAGGAAACACAGGCAAAATTAGATGCTAACGAGCCTTATGTAATTCGGATAAAAGTACCGCAAGATGAAGAAATTCGTTTTAATGATATTGTCAGAGGCTTGGTGAGCTTTCAGTCGGAACAAATTGATGATAAAGTGATGTTTAAAAGTGATGGTATGCCTACCTATCATTTGGCAAATGTGGTTGATGATCATTTGATGCAGATTACCCATGTCATTAGAGGTGAAGAATGGTTGCCTTCAACACCTGTACATGTATTGCTTTATCGCTTTTTTGGATGGGATGAAACGATGCCGCAATTTGCACATTTACCACTGATTTTAAAACCTGATGGAAACGGAAAATTATCGAAGCGAGATGGAGAGCGATTAGGCTTTCCGGTAGTACCGCTCGATTTTGAAAATCCCATTACACATGAAAAAACTTCCGGATTTAGAGAAAAAGGATTTTTGCCGGAGGCATTTGTGAATTTTCTGGCTTTAATTGGATGGAATCCGGGAACAGAGCAGGAAATTTTCAGTATGGATGAATTAATTGAATTGTTTGATATTCATAAACTTCATAAAAGTGGAGCGAGATTTGATTTTGAAAAAGCGAAATGGTTTAATGCAGAATATATAAAATTACTGCCCGATTCGGAGATTGCAAAATGGCTGCAAAATCATCAGTCTGAAAAATATGCGGAAATAAATCTTGCCCATCTGACACAAGCTGTTGGATTAGTTAAAGAGCGATTGGTTTTTTTACAGGATGTCAATCATTTCGAGTATTTGTTTCGTAGTCCTGAAAAATATGATGCTGTACAGTCAGGAAAATTAAGCTCATTTATAACCGCTTTTAATCCGGATTTATTTGAATCAGATTTGGATAAAATTGTAGATTTTAATATAGAAAATATTGAAGCGGCAATTAAAAACTATGCGCAAGAAAAGCAATTGAAAACCGGAGAGCTGATGAAGTTTTTGCGACTGAGTCTGGTAGGTGAACTTTCGGGTCCCGCAATTCCCGAATTAATTTTGCTCTTTGGAAAAGCTGAAACGCTAAGACGGATAAAAAACATGATGGACAAAGTCTGATCCCCATTGCTAATTTCCAATCACTAATTACTAAAAAAAACAACATGTCAGCAAATAATTTTATAGAAGAAATAATTGAAACGGATTTAGAAGCCGGAAAATATACATCCATTTTAACCCGATTCCCACCCGAGCCTAATGGTTATTTGCATTTAGGTCATGCTGCTTCTATTTGTCTCAATTTTGGTGTGGCACAAAAATACGGAGGCAAAACCAATTTGCGTTTTGATGATACCAATCCTACCACCGAAGAAACCGAATATGTAGAAAGTATAAAAAATGATGTGAAATGGTTGGGTTTTGATTGGGCGAATGTTTTTTATGCATCTGATTATTTTGAACAATTATATCAGTTTGCCGTTCAGCTGATTCAGCAAGGTGATGCTTATGTCTGTGATTTGACAGCAGACGAGATTGCTGCACAAAAAGGCTCATTGACAGAACCCGGCATGAACTCTCCGTATCGTGAACGCAGTATAGAAGAAAATCTTCAACTATTTGAAGCAATGCGAGCAGGTCAATTTAAAGAAGGAGAAAAAACATT
The DNA here is from genome assembly GCA_964584555.1 of uncultured Chitinophagales bacterium. GTDB lineage: Bacteria > Bacteroidota > Bacteroidia > Chitinophagales > JADIYW01 > JADJSS01. The sequence continues at coordinate 1,596 of CAZPBT010000053.1, read as the reverse complement.
GCGTGCCAAAATTGATATGGCATCACCGAATATGCTGATGCGCGATCCGTTGCTTTATCGTATTAAATTTGCCCATCATCATCGCACCGGAGATACTTGGTGTATTTATCCTATGTATGATTTTGCACACGGTCAATCCGATTCTATTGAAAAAATTACGCACTCTATTTGTACGTTAGAATTTGTTCCGCATCGTGAATTATATGATTGGCTCATTGCAAAACTCGGTATTTTCCCTTCCAAACAGTATGAATTTGCTCGTATCAACTTGAATTATACGGTGATGAGCAAACGCAAATTATTGCAATTGGTAAACGAGAAATTTGTAAACGGATGGGACGACCCGCGCATGCCTACCATTTCGGGTATCAGAAGACGAGGTTATACGCCAAGTGCTATAAGAGAGTTTGTACAAAAAGCCGGGATTGCCAAACGAGATAAAGTCAATGATATTTCTTTACTGGAATTCTGTATCCGGGAGGAATTGAATAAGACTGCTTTGCGACGCATGGTCGTTTTTCATCCGGTAAAAGTAGTAATAGATAATATGCAAGATGCTGAGTGGGATGTAGAAATTGAAAACAACCCGGAAGATGAAGCAGCAGGAAATCGCCATGTAAAATTTACCAAAGAGATATTCATAGAACAGGATGATTTTATGGAAAATCCTCCTAAAAAATATTTCCGATTAAGTGTCGGGCAATATGTACGACTTAAAGGCGTATGTATCATACAATGTACTTCAGTAGACAAAAATGAACAAGGAGAAATCACCACCATACATTGCAATTATGTTCCCGATAGTTTTAGCGGTAATGATACATCAGGTATCAAGCCACAAGGTACACTACATTGGGTAAGTGCTGAATATGCCGTTCCCGTAGAAATCAGAGAATATGACCGCTTATTTAAAGTAGAAAATCCGGATGGAGAAGAAGGTAATTTTAAAGATTATATCAACGAAAACAGTTTGGATATTATACCTGCTGCCTATGCAGAGCCAGCTTTGAAAGAAGCAAGCTTAAACGACAGATTTCAGTTTTTGCGCAAAGGATATTTTTATTTAGATCTGGATTCAACCGATGAAAAAATCATTTTCAATAAAACGGTAGGACTAAAAGACAGTTGGAAAAAATGAGATAATACAAATACTCAGCTTTATTCTATCACCTGAATAATATTTACCGGACAAGCCTTAGCCGCAGCCTTATTGCTTTCGGTTTCGTCTTCCCGCACTTTTACACTCCAGAAACCTTTTTTGTCTTTAGCACCAAGTAATACACTTTTGCCGTCTTTTTTGCTCATCACCCAACGCTGAGGAGCTAATTCCACACAATAATTACAACCGATACATTTAGCCCGCTGTTGAATAATAGTAGTCATCTTAAGATATTAGATATCGGTTAATTGGTTATTAGTCATTGGTCATTAGTTATTGGTCATTAGTTATTGGTCATTAGTTATTGGTCATTAGAAAATTGGTGATTAGTCATTAGTAAATTGGTACACAGTATATTAATAATTTATCATTTATCATTCATCATTCATCATTCATCATTCATCATTCAACATTCATCATTCACCATTCATCATTCA